>JAEUJR010000822.1 GCA_016793585.1 Archangium sp. | reverse complement strand
GGCCTTGAGATCCTGGTCGAACTTGGCGGCCTTCTCGTACTCGCGCGTGGTGACCTTCAGCTCGGCGCGCATCGACTCGATGACGGCGATGATCTTGCGGCACGCGTCGTGGGCGAACTCGAGGGCCTGCACCATCTCGGGCTCGGTGACCTCGTTGGCGCCACCTTCGACCATCACGATCGCGTCCTTCGAGCAGGCGACGACGAGGTCGAAGTCGCTCGTCTCACGCTGCTTGTAGGTCGGGAAGAGCACGAACTTGCCGTCGAGGCGGCCGACGCGCACGCAGCCCACGGGGCCACCGAAGGGAATGTCTGAACACGCGAGCGCCGTCGACACGCCGTTGAGGGCGAGCACGTCGGGGTCGTTGTTCTTGTCGGCCGAGATGACGTTGACGATCAGCTGGGTCTCGTACGCGTAGCCCTCGGGGAACAGCGGGCGGCACGAGCGGTCGACGATGCGGCTGGTGAGCGTCTCCTTCTCGGTGAGCTTGCCCTCACGACGGAAGTACCCGCCGGGGATGCGGCCGGCCGCGTAGAAGTTCTCTTTGTACTCGACCGTCAGCGGGAGGAAGTCGATGTCCTTCTTGTCCTTCGCGCTGACCGAGGTCGCGAGCAGCACGGTGTCGCCGTAGCGCACGGTGGCCGAACCGTCGGCCTGCTTGGCGAGCTTGCCCGTCTCGAGAATGAGCTCGAAGTCGCCGATCTGAACCTTCTTGGTGATGACTGCCATGGTGATGCTCCTGTTCGTACGTCTGGTGAACGGAGCTCCTCATCGGATGTCTCGTCTGGATCCCTGATCGCAACAGCCGCGGTGGCAGCTGCTCCGACCAGAAAACCAGCACGAAGAACTTCAGCCGCGAGGAGTCCGGTGCTGCGAGAAACGACTTCGTGAAAAACGTCTGAAACGACAAAGGGCGCCGGACCACCCGACGCCCTTCGTTCGACTGCGGCCTTTACTTGCGGATGCCGAGACCGTCGATCAGCTTCTTGTACCGATCGGAGCTCTTGTCCTTGAGGTAGTCCAGCAGGCGGCGGCGCTGACCGACCAGCTTCAGCAGACCGCGACGGCTGTGGTGATCGTTCTTGTGGCCCTTGAAGTGCTCGGTGAGGTGGCTGATGCGCTCGGACAACAGCGCGACCTGCACCTCGGGAGAACCCGTGTCCTTCTCGTGGGTCCGGAACTTCGCGACCAACTCGGACTTCTTCTCTGCCTGAACCGACATCGTCTTCTCGTTT
This sequence comes from Archangium sp., assembly GCA_016793585.1. Next base: position 2,901 of record JAEUJR010000822.1, on the reverse strand, counting down.
TCAACCCGCTCCGTTATTCGAATCCGCCCGGGTCCGCGGAGGGGTGCAGACCGGGTGGGCCCTTGCCTGAAGCGGCGAAGGCGCGCGGCTTGTATGCCGAGGTGGCACACAGGTCAACCCGCTGCTGACGGCTGGTTCAGCGGCGACGACGCAGCTGCTTCTTCTCACGGGTCTCGCGCACGAGCGACTCGAGCTCGTCGAGCTTGCGCTTGAGCACTGGCATGAGAATCGGGTTGGCGTCGACGCGATCGAAGAGCGAGAGAATCTCGTCGACCTCTTTCTCGATGGCTTCGGCGCGTTCGGGCGTGATTCGGCGCAGCAGCATGTCGGCGCCGGCTTCGATCAGCACCCGGGCGACCGCGTCACGATCGGCGAGCGGCTCGATCTTCTTCTGCCCGAGGCCATTGATGACGCGAAGCTTCGGAGCGGCGTGAAGCTGGAACTCGAGCTGGCGATCGTCCTTCTTCATGTGCAGCCACCATACGAAGCGGGGCTGACAGGGGAATTTTCCGGCCGTGGTGCTGCACGCCTGTAGCACCGTTCGTGCCCTGGCTCGGTGCGCGGCTATGGTGGCGCTGCGATGCGCCGCCTCCTGATCTCGACGCTGCTCTTCTTTGCTGCCTGCAAGCCGGCTGCGCAGCTGGGAGGCATGCGTGTGGTGGTGTCGGTCGACGAGGGCGCGAACATCTCGTGCGTCGAGATCAGCGCGGAGTCGCTCGACACGCGCACCATTCTGACCAGTCAGGCCGACGTCGCGAACCGGCCGGTGCTGCAGGTCGGCATCACCGAGACGCCCAGCTTCTCGGGCCGGGTCAAAGTGACGGTGCGGGGCTTCGCGAAGCCAGGCTGTCTCGAGGCGCCGTCGGTGGTGCTGCCGCCACAAGAGGGTGTGCTCGGGCCCCCACCCTTCGAGACGCCGCTCGAGTTCCGGTTTCGCAAGGCCCCGGTGGATGGTGGCGTCGCCGACGCGGGCGTCGATGCAGGGGTCGACGCCGGCAGCTTCGACGCGGGCAGGCCAGATGCGGGCACCGACGCGGGCGTCACGTGCGACATGGCGTCGTGCTCGTCTTCGAACGAGTGCGAGACGGCAGCCTGCGGCCCGAGCGACTCCTGCGCTCGCATGTTCCGCGCGGCCGCGACGCCGTGTGACGGCGGGGTCTGCAACGGCGCTGGCGCTTGTCTTGCCCCGACCGGTTGTGTGCCCGGAGCAGCCTGTGACGCGGGCTTGAGCTGCACGACGAACGGCACGTGCTCCGACGCGGGCGTGTGCGTGCCCTCGTTCGCCGGTTGTGTGGCTCCCGCGTGCATGCGGCGGCTCGACCTGTGCGCGGCCGACGGCGGCTGTGCCTTCGAGCTCGACCCGTCGCGCATCGCCACGGCGTGCGGCGCAGGTTCGGTCTGCTACGCGAACGGCGAGTGCCAGCCGTTCCTTCGCGCGGCGAATGTCTCGGCGGCGAGGGCGCCCTGGCCATCGAGCCCCATCGTCTTCCGCGCCGACGGGGGCTCGTGCACCTATGGGTGGAACACGACGCCGGGCCCCGTTGGCGCGCCGCTCGCCGGGGTGCCGTGTGGCTGGCCAGCGGGGCTCGAGCCGGTCGTGCTGCCGCAGCAGGGAAACGGGCCCGAGGTCATCGCCTTCGTGGGCACCTCGCTCGTCGTCGAGTCGGGCGTGAACCTGCGGTTCCTCGGCAGGCGGCCGGTGGTGTTCCTCATTCACGGAGATGCCTTGATCGAAGGGCTCGTCAACCTGCGGCCGATCAGCCCCGCGTTTCCCGGAGCCGGTGCCGACTCGGCGGCGTGCGGCCTCGGTGGCGTGGGAGCGGCGGCCGCGCGCGAAGGGGGCGGAGGCGGCGGCTATCTCGACATGGGCGGGGCTGGCGGCCGAACGTCGAGCTCGAACGGTGGTGCGGCGAACGGCAACGCAGCGATCGAGCCGCTCCGCGGCGGGTGCAGTGGCGGCGCGGGCTGGAACGGCACCGACGCCGGCCTCGCGGGTGGTGGGCTGCAGATCTCGGTGCGTGGCGCGCTGCGAATTCTCGACGGAGGCATCGCAGCGCCCGCGACGGGTGGGCCCGGAGGGGTCGCCGGTTCGGCGGCCGGCGGCGGCGGCTCGGGCGGCGCCATTCTGCTCCAGGCCCTCACGGTGCTCGTGCAGAACGGGTTCCTCACGGCGAACGGCGGCGCCGGTGGCGAAGGTGGCACGAACCGCAACGGCGTGACGGCGAACGGAGACGCAGGCGCCGACGGAGCATTTCGCACGGCGGTGCCCGCGACGGGCGGCAACAACGGCAACTGCTGTGGTGGCAATGGCGGGCCGGGCGGCGCGGGCATGACGGCGCCGGGAGACGGCACCAACGGGGTGATGACGTCGAGCAACGAGCCCGGCGGTGGCGGAGGTGGTGGCAGCCGCGGCCGAATTCGGATCGACACCGCCAGCGGTGGAAGTTGTACCCTCACCCAGTCGGTGATCTCGCCGACGGACAACCTTCAGGGTCCGAACACCACCTGCATCACGAACTGAAGAGCCGCGGGCACCATGGCTGGCGCGATTCGAATTCTCATCGTCGACGACTCCGCGCTGACGCGAGAGACGCTGCGGCGCACCCTCGAGCTCGACCCTCGCCTGAAGGTGGTCGGCGAAGCGAAGACGGGTGAAGAGTCGATCGAGCTGGTGCGGGCGTTGTCGCCCGATCTGGTGACGATGGACCTGCAGATGCCCGGCATGGGTGGGCTCAAGGCGATCGAAGTGATCATGCGCGATCGGCCGACGCCGATCGTGGTGATCAGCGAGCGCAGCTCGGCCGGAGTCGTCGACTACAACTACGAGGCCATCAGCCGGGGTGCGCTCGAGCTGGTGCCGAAGTCGTCGGTGTTCGGGCAGGGCCCAGACGACGTGCGCCG
>JAEUJR010000769.1 GCA_016793585.1 Archangium sp. | reverse complement strand
GTCACCGCGTGCAGGTCGATGTTGTGCGGCAGCTTGTTGTTCGGGTGGTTCTCGAGCCAGAACTCCACCGTGTCGCCTTCACGAATGCGAATGAAGCGGCCGGGCACCGTGCCGCCGAACGTCCAGAACGTGTAGTCGACGCCGTCGGCCAGCTGCATCACCTTCTCGATGACCTCGAGCTCGACCAGCACCTTCGCGGGTGTGGTGCGGGTGATGGCGGGTGGAACGTTCGGCGGCTCCGTCAAGATGGCCTTCTCTTCGGGCAACGCGCTCAACAACAGCAGGTTCAGCAGGACGGCGTGCATGGGCGGCCTCGGCGACGGCGGGGTGGTGACGCTGGGGTGTGCAAGGAGAAGTCCAACTGCCTCAACAGGGGCGTTGCATCAGACTTCCTGCTGATTGGTTCAATTTGGCACGTCGCGGAACAAATGTCGTCACGCTTTCCGGGTGAAGGCCCACGGCACGCCCGGTGCTCATGGCATTCGTCAGGAGGCCGAACATGCGTGCATGGCTGCTCTCGATGGCGGTGGTGAGTTGGTCGGCGTCGGCACAGGAGCCGGTCGACGCGGGGCCCCCTGACGCGGGAGCGCCTGCGGTGGACGCGGGCGACGTCACCATCGGCTTCGACGTGGTGCAGACGCCATGGGGCCCGGGCCGCAAGTCGTCAGGCGAGCTCTTTCGCAGCGCTGCCGTGCCGCTCGACGACGGGCCGCTGCGCTGGCGGGTGCCCAACTTCTCGTTCGGCGTGGGGCTGCAGTATTTCGCGCGCGCCGAGGCCCGCAACGACCAGGACTTCTCGACGCCCGCACGTGACTTCGCCTTCGGCATCGACCATCGCGCTCGCGTGTCGGCGCGCGGCTCGGCGTTCGGCAAGGTGGGCGTGCTCCTCGAGCTTCAAGACGTGCGCAGCTTCGGAGCTGAGCCCTCGACCGCAGCGCTGCTTTCGGCCGTCGGTGCGCACCAGGCGTTCGTCGACGTGAAGCTGGGCTTTCTCGACCTGCGCGTCGGCCGGCAGGAACTCTCGTACGGAGAAGACCGCCTCATCGGCAACCTCGACTGGGCGCAGACGGCGCGCGCGTTCGACGGTGTGTTCTTGCGGGCGACGTTGCCTGTGGGCGTGACGGTCGACGGCTTCGGCATGCTGGCGCGGCCACCGGCGTTCCTCACCGACGCTTCCGGTTCTCGCTTTCAGAACTCGGGCACGTATTTCACCGGGCTCTACGCGCGGTACCGCCACGGGAAGGCGGGCGTCGACGCGTACGCGCTCGGGCTGCTCGAAGACCCTTCGACCGCAGCGACCGGCTACAGGCCCGACCACAACCGGCTCACGCTGGGCACGCGCGGCCTGTTGCCCATCGGCCCGGTGACGCTGCTCGGCGAAGGCGCGCTGCAGACCGGCATCACCTCGGCGAAGGAGCGCATTCTCGCCGGCGCCTTCGCGGGCCGAGCGACGTACGCCCTGCCGAACAGCGGCTTCTACGTCTTCGCCGAGCTCGCCGCCGCGACGGGAGACGGCGCGCCGGGCGATGGCGTCGACTCCACCTTCAACCAGCTCTTCCCCACGGGGCAC
>JAEUJR010000695.1 GCA_016793585.1 Archangium sp. | reverse complement strand
ACTGCGGTGAAACGGTGAGCGCTTTGGCGATGCCGTCGACGCTCTCGGCGGCCTCGTCGACGTAGCGGCAGGCGGCGGTCGAGACCTCGGCCTGCTCCTTCAGGTTCTCGATGAAGGTGTGGGTCGCGCTGGTGATGGTCTGCAGCGAGGTGTCGAGCGACTGGCTGCGGCAGCTCGTCTCGGAGGCGGCGCCCGAGATGGCCGTCATCGCCTCCCGAATCTCGAGCGTCGCGTCGTGGGTCTGCTTCGCGAGGTCTTTCACCGAGCTGGCGACGACGGCGAAGCCCCGGCCCTGCGCTCCGGCGCGCGCGGCCTCCATGGTGGCGTTGAAGGCCAGCAGCCGCGTCTGCAGCGCGACCCGCTCGATGTGCGCGAGCACCGTCGTCACCTGGTCGGCGACGGCGAGGAGCTGCTTCATGCGCTCCTGCAGCTCGGCCGAGACCTGGCGCGCCTTCGAGACCTCGCCCTCGTAGCCCTCGAGCTGGTTCGACGTGCGCGACAACGACTCGGCGACGCCCGCCATCATTCCCGAGACCATGCGCACCGACATCGAGACGTCGCCCGCACGCTCGCCCAGCGCGGCGTCGTGGGTCGTCAGACTGCTGACATCAGCTGGTGCGGTCATGCTGCCGACTCGTGACAGCAAGGCGTGGGCCCGGCGTGCGTCAGGTGTCAGCGTGAGCCAGCGTTGGCGCGCCCATCACGGCGGCGGATCAGCCGAGGGTGATTCGGGTCGGGTGGAATGCTGGTGACCCGGAACACGACTTGACGGCGCTCATGCGCATCGAGGCCTTCGCGGTTACACCCGCCGCCATGCTCGAGGTCCTCAAGTGGGTGCTGGCGGCGTTCATGACCTTCGCCGGCGTGATGCACTTCGTGTCGCCGAGGGGCTTCGAGCGCATCGTGCCGAAGCAGCTGCCGTCTCCGCGCGGCGTCGTCTACGTGAGCGGCCTGTTCGAGATTCTCGGAGGCGTGGGCCTGTTGCTCCCGTTCTCGCAGCATGTCGCCGCGTGGGGCCTGGTCGCGCTCTTCATCGCGGTCTTTCCCGCGAACGTGAACATGGCGGTGAACGACCTTCCCCTCGGCAAGACGAAGCTGCCGCGGTGGGCGCACTGGGTGCGCTTGCCGTTGCAGGGCGTGCTCATCGCCTGGGCGTGGGCGTACACCTGATCAGATGCTGTTGAGCACCGCGAGCAGGCCGCGCTTCACGAGCGCGTTGTCGACGAGCCCACCGAGCGGGAACGCCTGCCTCGCCCACTTCGACCACGACCAGTCATCTCGCTGGCTGACGATGCGGCCGTCGCGCACCTCCATGGTGCTGACCGACTCGTTGTGCACCTTGCGGCCGAACAGCGTGTAGTCGGCCTGCCAGGCGACCTTCACCTGGTTGCCATCGCTCTCGAGCACCTGCGACTCGAGCGACAGGTTCTTCCCCGTCTTCAGCAACGAGCTCCACATGTGCGCGATGTCGCCCTGCCCCCGCAGCGAATAGATGGGGTCGTCGAAGCGCGCGTTGGGCGCGTACTGAGCGCCCATCGTCTTCGCATCGCCACGCGCGAACGCCTCGAAGTACGTGGTGGCGACCTCTCGAGGAGACGGCGCATTCACGGTGGCGGGCCCCGCACGAGTCACCGGCTTCCATCCAGCAGGAGCCGTCGCGGGCTCGGCGGTGGCGGCCGTTGGAGCGGCGGCAGCAGTCGGCGTCGTGGGAGCAGCAGGAGCAGCGGCGCGGTTGGCGGGAATGCGCATCGTCATGAGGGTACCCGAGGCGAAGGACGGCGGGGTGGATAGCGGGGGCGGCGCACGGGTGACTTTCCCCACGCGCCACAACGACTGGCAGCGCGCGCCACCGACGACGCTCGGAAACACGGTGCTTCTGAGCGAGGTTCGACGGCCATGACGATTCGCTCGCAGGCCGTCGGGCCGCTGCTGCAGGCGGTGAAGGCGTCGGGCGCCGACGAGGTCGCGTTCGCGCGACGCTTCGGCCTCGCTCCCTCGGCGGCGACGGCCGTGCAGGTCGAGCTCGAGCTGGCGACGTTGCGCACGCTGTTCGTCGAGGCTGCGGCGGTGTGCCGAGCCGAAGACTTCGGGGTGCAGCTCGCGTTGAACCTGCCGCGCGGGCGGTACGGGCTCGTCGAGTACGGAACCTTCAGCGCTCCGACGCTCGGCGCCGCGGTGAAGCGGCTGGTGCGGTTGAGCGCGCTGGTGAACCCGGGCGCACGCTACGAGCTCGACGAGCTGAGGGCCTCGTGGCGGCTCACCCAGCGCTTTCCGCCATGGCGTGACGGGCTCGGGCGGCACGGCAACGAGTTCAACGTGGTCGCCATCGTGCAGATGGGGCGCGCGGTGCTGCGGGAGCGTTGGGCTCCGTCGAAGGCCTGGTTCTCGAACGCGAAGCCGGCCGACACGAGCGCGCTCGAGAAGGCGATGGGCACGAACCAGCTGCGCTTCGACGCCGACGGTAACGGCATCGAGCTGCCCGCCTCGCTACTCGCCCGCGAGGTGCCGACGGCCGACGCCGCGCTGCTCGCGTTGATGGACAAGTACGCCGAGCAAGAGCTGGCCGCCCTGCCCCGCGGTGACGACATCGTCAGCCGCACCGCCCACGCGCTACGCGACGAGCTGCACGCCGGCGCGCCGCGCATCTCGACGACTGCCTCGCGCCTCAAGCTCAGCTCGCGAACGCTCCAGCGGCGGCTCGAGCAGGCCGGCACGTCGTTCGCCGAGGTGCTCGAGTCGGTGCGGCATCAGGTGGCGCTCCACTACGTGAACGAGACGAACGCGCCGCTCGCCGAGGTCGCCTTCACGCTCGGCTACGCCGACATGCCGTCGTTCCTGCGCGCCTTCAAACGGTGGACGGGGAAGCGCCCGAGCGAACTCCGCGGGTCGTCATTATCCCGCCGCGCATGACGAACGAGCTGACGGGCAAGACCGTGGTGGTGCTGGGCGCGACAGGGAACGTCGGCGCAGGCGCAGTCCAGGGCGCGCTCGGACGTGGCGCCCGCGTCATCGTCTCGAGCCGAAGCGCCGATGGCGTGGCGGCTCTTCGCAAGACCTGGGCGGGCCAGAACGTCGAGGTGCTCGAAGGCGACCTGGCGACGCAGCTCACGGAGGTCGACCACGTGGTGGCCAGCATGGGCGGGTGGTGGACGAGGCCGGGCCGCTTCGAAGACCAGCCCGCGGCCTCCTGGCCCGAGGTGCGCGGCATGCTGCTCGACAGCCACGTGATCGCAGCGACGACACTCCTGCCGAAGGTGCGCGAGAGCGGCTCGTACACGCTCATCACCGGCGCGGGCGCCATCACGCCCATGCCGACCGCTCACCTGCTCACCATCGCCCTCGGCGGAACGCTCGCGCTCTCTCGCGTGCTGCGCTTCGAGCACCGGTCGTCTGGCTGCCGGGTGAACGAGGTGCGCATCTCGTCGCGCATCGAGAAGGTGCCGCGGCCGGGCGTCGTTCCCTCTGCCGACTTCGGGCGCGCGCTGACGAAGCTGCTCGAGGCCGACGTGCGCAGCGCCATCGTTCCGTTCACGCGACCCGAGACGTTCGACCCGGCCGTGCACCTGCCAGACGGCCAGCCCTGACAGAAGCTGTCGCTGCCCCGTCGCTTGAGGCACGCTCGACTCGTGCCCCGCAACGTCGTCTTCGCCGCGCCGTTTCCGACGTACGACGTCATGCGCTTCGTGAAGGCCCTCTCACGGCTCGACGACGTTCGGCTGCTCGGCGTCTTCGGGCGCATCACCGACGACGTGCGCACGTTCTGTGACGACGTGGCGCTGGTCGATGACGGCACCAGCGTCGACGACCTCACCGAGGCGGTGAAGCTGCTCTCTCGCAAACACGGCCGCGTGCACCGCCTCGTCGGCATCAACGAAGTGCTGATGGTGCAGCTCGCGCAGGTTCGGGAGCGCTTCGACATCGCCGGCACGCCAGTGAAGACGGCCACGCTCTTCCGCGAGAAGGCGCTGATGAAGGAGGCACTGCGCGCGGCTGGGCTACCCGTCGCGAAGCACGCCCTCGTCACCACCGTGAAGCAGGCGCTGCAGTTCGGTGAGCGCGTCGGGTTCCCCCTCGTGGTGAAGCCGCCTGCCGGCGTCGGCGCGAAGTCGACGTACCGCGCAGCCACCGCCGACGAGCTCGTACAGGTGCTCGGCCGCATGGCGCCCCAGGCCGAGCGGCCCGTGCTCGTCGAAGAGATGCTGCAGGGCACCGAGCACAGCTTCGAGACCATCACCGTGAAGGGCACCCCGCGCGCGTTCTCGTTCTCGGACTACCTGCCAGGCTGTCTCGAGGTGCTCGAGCACCCGTGGATGCAGTGGGTCTGCCGGCTGCCGCGCGAGGTGAACCGGCCCACCTACGAGCGGGCGAAGGCGGCGGGCGTCGCGGCGATTCGGGCGCTCGGCCTCGACGACGGCATGACGCACATGGAGTGGTTCGCGCGGCCCGACGGCTCCATCGCCATCGGCGAGATTGCCCAGCGCCCGCCCGGCCCACAGCTGTGCCAGATGACGGGCCTCGTGAACGACGTCGACGTCTACAGGGCGTGGGCGCGCGCCGTCGTCGATGGGGCCTTCGATGCGCCGTGGAACCGGCGCTTCGCGGCGGCGACGGCGTGGCTGCGCGGTGTGGGCCGCGGGCGCGTCACCGGCACGAGCGGCGTGGAGCAGGCACATCAGCTGCTCGCGCCACACCTCATCGAGGCCCGCCTGCCGACCATCGGCGCGAGAAAGAACGCCGGCTACGAGGGCGACGGCTACCTCGTGCTGCGCCATGAGCGCACCGACGCCGTCACCACCCTCATTCGCAGCGCCATCGAGACGCTGAAGGTCGAGTACGCGTGACGCTCAGTGAATGACGCGCGCGGCGACGCGCCACGTCGTCGAAGGAGCACAGCGCTCCTGCCAGGTGACGATGAGCGCGTCTTCGATGAAGCCGAGGCGCGGCCACGCCGCTTCACACGAGACGTCGAGGTCGAAGCGGTTGTCACCAGGCGCGAGCGGCACGGCGCGAGGCGGGCCCTCCATCGGGCTCATGAGGCTCGTGGTGAGGGTGTCAGCGTACAAGCGCAGGTCGCCGTTCTGCGCGACGGCCACGACGTGAATGGTGCCGCGCTGAATCAGGTCGACGCCCGTCGCAGGCCCGAGCGAGTTGACGGCCCGAATGCCGCCGGTGCGCTCGAAGACGGCCAGGTGCGGAGCGACCGTGCGGGCCGCGAGGGTGGCCCACGTCGACACGTTGGTGTCTTCGGCAGGGCGGAAGGCGATGAGCCCGGGGGCCGCCGGCGTACCCGAGCCCACGACCCACATGCCCGTTCCCGGGTCGCGCTGGAACATCGAGAAGGCGCCGTTGCGGTACACGGTGACGAGCGCGTTGCGCGAGCCGTAGCGGGTCTCGCCGCCGGCGACGGCACCACCGTCAGCGGGGAGCGTGGTGACGAACTCGGCCGACGAGAACGTCGCCGTGGCGGGGTCGAACACGTCGCTCACCACGCCGCCGTCGATGACGACCACCCGGCGAACCTGGTTGCCTGCGTTGAAGAGCTCTCCCTCGAAGGCGACCGTCGACCAGGCTCCAACTGGCGAGCGGCGCGCGTAGACGAAGCCGCCGTCATGCTCGTGCATCGCCACGAGCAGGTGCGTACCGCTCGAGACCGCGCGGCCGTTCTGAGGCGCACCGTTCACCGAGGGCAGGCCAGTGACGGGAATGGGCGTCACAGGCAACACGCAGTCGGGCGAGCACGGCCGGGGCGGGCTGAGCACGTCGAGGGTGAACGAGAGCAGCGAGGTGCCGTCGCGCGCGACGAGGGCGTAGGGCGTGGGCGGGTTCATCGGCGGGTTCGACGCGGCGAGCGTGTCGAACGGCAGCACACCAGCAGCCACCACCACCGGCCGCGGGTCGTCGTAGCTCGCGCTCGAGACGAACGGGCCCTCCCACAGGGCGGCGGTCGAGTAGGCGGGCGCCAGCGGCACGTTCGGCACGAAGTTCACGGGGCTCGCGAAGTCCGAGAGCTGCCCCGTCCACGCCGGGCACACCTGCGGGTTGAGCGTGGGGTTCACCAGCAGGCTCGAGAAGGCGATGAGCGCGTTGCCGGCGCGCTCCACTGTCTGCACCTGGCAGGTCGGGCCCGAGAGGGTGATGGGCTCGCTCGTGCGCAGCAGCAGGCCCCACGGTGACGTGCGGGCCGTCGCGAAGGTCGGCCGCGAGAGCACCACCGACGGGTTCTCGTCGTCACGCAGCACGAAGGCCGCGGTCGCCGTCAACACGGCGGGGTTGAGCGGCGGCGCGCCGGTCGCGGTCACCTGACACGACGCGATGACGTCGGGGCCCACCACGCGCGGCACCACGAACTCGAACACGCCGCCGTCGGTCACCTGGCTCGTCGTGGTGAGGTTGGTGCACTGCCAGCTCAGCGAGTAGCTCGGCGACGAGAGGTTCGTGGTGATGGTCGGCACGATGCGCGAGGGTGGGTTCGAGCCCGTGAAGAGAATCGGGTTCGGGCCCTCGACGGCGGCGGTCAGCGTCCAGTTCGTGCCCGAGCCGGGCCGCGCGACGTACGTCTGACGCGCGGGAGGCGACGTCGCGCCGAGCACGTTCGTGACGGTCAGCTCGACGCCGACCAGCACGGGTGCGTCACCCATCATCAGCGGCGGGAACGTCAGCAGCGCGCGCCCTCCATCGGCGACGAGCGTGGCGCCCGCGACGGTTGGCACCTGCGCCCACGAGTGCCCGGTGAGCAGCAGCCCGCCGTCGTCGAAGGACGTCGAGACGAGCTCGATGCTGTCTCCGCCAGAATAGGAGCCGCCGTCGGGGCCGAAGCGCGCCGTGGGAATTCGGCTCACCGAGACTCGCGCGATGGCCGCGTTGGTGCTGCTGACGCCGAAGCGGTCGGTGACGACGAGCGAGAACTCGAAGACGTTGCCTACCGCTCCGACCGTGAAGCGGGCGCTGTGCGCGGTGACGGTTCCGTTCGGCGCCACCACGGTGGAGGCGTTCGGCGCGAGCGCCGTCCACGTATAGGTGAGGGGCTGCGCGCCCGTGCTCGCAGTGCCGTCGAGCGTCACCATCGACCCGGGCGCGACGAACTGCGGCGCTCCCACGACCGCGACCGGAGTCACGCCAGCGTCTGGGCTCCCACCTGCAGAGCCACCCGCTGCAGAGCCACCACCTGCGGAGCCACCACCTGCGGATCCACCAGCCGCGGATCCACCACCTGCGGATCCACCAGCCGCGGAGCCACCACCTGCGGATCCACCAGCCGCGGATCCACCAGCCGCGGATCCACCACCTGCGGATCCACCACCTGCGCCAGCGTCAGGCGGAACCAACGGGCCCACCACGCCGCTCCCGGTCGACAGAAAGAATGGGCCGATGGTCGTCGTCGGCGCTTCGACGACGACGTTGCCGACGGTAAGCGGTGCAAACCCGCTCTTCTCGAAGGCCACCAACGCGAACCCGATGGGCTGTGAGGCGAACGAGAAGACGCCATCGGCGCCGGTCGTGGTCGAGACCTCGCTCGAGCCGCGCAGCGCTCGCACCTTCACCTGCTCCAGCGGAGCGCCGTCGACCGAGCGCACCTGCCCCGTCAGCGTGGCGGTGGTGGCACCCGGCGGTGCACGTCGGAGCGAGAGCGGGCTCAGACGATGCTCGGTGCCGCTGCCCACCGAGAGGGTGACGTTCGCGCTCTCGTAGCCGGGCGTCGACGCCGCGATGGTGAGGTCGCCCTCGGGCAGCCCGTCGAGCACGAACGCGCCGTCGTCTCCCGTGAACGTCAGCGGCCGGAGCAGCGGGGCGAACACGCTGATGGCTCCGTGCCCCGTCGCGGCCGAGACGTCGGCGCGCCGCACGATGCCCACGACGGTGCTGGTGCTGCCGAGCACGAGCTGACCCAGGTTCACTTCTTTGCCGAAGCCCGCCCGCACCACCTCGAGCGACAACAGCCGCGCCCGCTTCGACGCGGGGGTTCCGTCTCCGTCGAACTCGACCAGCACCTGACCCGTCGACACCATCAGCCCCGAGAGCGTGACGTTGCCATCGGCGTCGGCCACGGCCTCGAGGGTCGAGCCGACCAGCTGCATGCGCGCGCCCGCCGCCGGGCTGAGTGAGGAGCGACCGGGCCGCGTCGCCAGCACCGTCGCCCGCAACGTGCCCGGCCCCAACACCGGCTTCTGTGGCAGCGAGACGTCGAGACACCCCGCCAACGACAGCGTGAGCAGAAACCAGGCGCGCATCGAAGCCCCCACGGGTGAAGCCCACGTTCTTCCACGAAACCCGCTCTGGTTGACCACGATCACGAGCGTCTGATCAGCGAGCGGACTACTTGTTGAGTCTGTACAACCTTTGTATAAGGATGACGCCATGACTCTTCGCCCCCTCCTCGTTCCGCTGCTCGTGCTCGCCGGCTGCGGCGCCAAGCCTACCGATCTCGCCGCCAACATCATCGGGCGCTGCGAGTACACGGGCCCGCAGAGCAAGATGGCCGAGTGCAAGGACTACCTCGGCGCGTGGACGGCCGCGGCCGCCGAGAAGGACTGCAACGACCTCAAGGGTGGCTACCTGGGCGGCGGCACCTGCGCGCCGGCCGAGTCGCTGGGCTTCTGCATTCTCGCCGCCAAGCCCGAGCAGAACCGTACGTACATCGCGAGCAACAACGCCGCGAAGTGCGCGAGCGCGCGAACCGGCTGTGAGCTCTTTGGTGGCGGCGTGTGGACGCCGTCTGGCCTGTGCGGCGGCGCGAACGACGAGCTGGTCGTCGCCTCTGACAGCGCGTGGAAGCTGCCGACCCGCAAGTGCTTCATGCCCGCGGCTGGCGAGGCGCCGGGCAAGGGGCCCAACGGCCAGGTCTGCGTGTGGGAGACGATTCACGGCTCGACCGAAGAGGGCCGCTCGTTCCGCAAAGACGCCGAGTGCAACAACTCGCGCAGCGGCCGCCCGTACTACCCGAAAGACCCGGGGCCCCGCGTGAACGACGCCGACCCGCGCCGCAACGACCCCGCGTACCTCGCCGAAGAGGCCTGGGTGCGCTCGCAGATCAACGCCAGCTCATGCGTCTGCTGCCACGGCTCGGCCGCGCCCGCCGGGGCCTCCATCTTCAGCGTCGACCGTGAAGGCAGCCTCGCCAACCAGTTCACCGACCGCGGCATCGCGCACGGCTCGGGCGACGTGAACACGATTCCGCTCGGCGCCTTCCCTGCCGAGATGAACAACGGCTTCACCAAGTCCGACTGGAGCCGGCCGAACGACTCCATCTTCCTCACCACCGACCCCGCGCGCATGAAGCGCTTCTGGCAGAAGGAGCTCGAGTACCGCGGCCTCACGCCCGCCAACTTCATCGGCGTCGACGACGGCCTCGGCCCGCTCTCGGAGCAGCTGCGCTTCGAGCCGAAGGCCTGCACCGGCTCGGAGGGCATCGCGGCCGACGGCACCATCACCTGGGGCAAAGGCAAGGCGCGCTACGTGTACGTGATGGAGGCCGACGCGAAGCCTCCGACGGTGTGGCCCAACCTCGACCTGCCCGCGAAGACGCTCTGGCGCCTCGACGTGCCCCCGACCGGCACGCCGCTGCCGTCGGGCTCGGTGAAGTACGGCGTGGTGCCCGAGGGCCTCAGCCAGCACTTCCCCACCTCGGGCTCTCCGGCCGCGCTCGTCTCGGGCCGCCAGTACTTCCTCTACGTGTCGGCTGATCAGCTCATGCCCATCACGCGGTGTCTCATCACCGCCCCCTGAGCTCGTCTCAGTTTTCCATCGCGTCTCTTCGAGGAACCGGAACAGCTTTCGTGCCGGGCCTCGTGAAACAGCCTGAAATCGCTCACAGTCGGGGCTTGGCACGAGCCCTGCGAGCGTCGCCCGGGCCTTTCACTGCCGTTGGGGAGACACATGATCAAGACCATCTCGAGCGTTCTGCTCACCGCTGCCGTCGCGGTTGCGACGTGGGCTGCTCCGGCCGAGGCGTGCGGCTGCTTCGCGCCGCCTGACCCGACCGTTCCCATCGTGCAGGCTGGCGAGCGCATTCTCTTCGCGACGAGCAATGGGCAGGTCACCGCGCACATTCAGATTCAGTACGCCGGTGACGCGAAGGACTTCGGGTGGCTGTTGCCCGTGCCCAGCGTACCGACGCTCAAGCTCGGCACCGAAGAGCTCTTCACCCAGCTGACCGCCACCACGCAGCCGCGCTACTTCGTGCAGGTGAAGGCGACCGGCAACTGCAACGGTGGCCCCTTCTTCGGGTTCGCCGCGCCTTCGGCCGCCGGTCGGGCCGTCGATGACGCCGAGAACGCGGGCAACGGCAGCTCGCCGCTCGTCATTCAGTCGTCCATCGGGCCCTACGACTACGCGGTGCTCAAGGCCGACAACAAAGACGCGATGCTGAAGTGGCTGGCCGACAACCGCTACTTCATTCCCACGGGCACCGAAGACGTCGTCGGCCCCTACATTCGGCCGGGCAGCTTCTTCCTCGCGCTCAAGCTGCAGTCGGGCAAGTCGGCCGGAGACATTCAGCCGGTGGTGCTGAACTACCCGAGCGACCTGCCGATGATTCCCATCAT
>JAEUJR010000674.1 GCA_016793585.1 Archangium sp. | reverse complement strand
CCCCGATCACCAGCGCGCCGCGCAGCTGCTCGCGCAGGTCGACGCGGGCCAGAACGGCGGCGCGGTGCAGATGACCGAGCCCGCGACTGGCGACGCCGAAGCCGCGCCCGCCAACGGCGAAGCGCGCGACGCGTTCGATCTCGCCCAGGAGCTGGCCGACGAGCTCGGCGACTTCGGGGGTGAGCAGGAGGCGCCAGCCGCGCCGTCGGGCGGCGAGGACGACTACCAGGTGTCGGTCGAAGAGGTCTTCGCTGAGTTCAAGAAGGGCCTCGAGAAGGTCGTCAAACCCGAAGACGTCGACACGCACTACGACCTGGGCATCGCCTACAAAGAGATGGGCCTGATGGACGACGCGATCAGCGAGTTCACGATCGCGCGCAAGGGCTGCATCGGGAAGAAGAAGGAGATCGACTGCCTCACGATGGCGGGGCTGCTCCAGGTGATGAAGGGTGACTTCCCGATGGCGATCGACGCGTTCCTGCAGGCGCTCACGAGCGAGCACGCCACAGGAGAGGTCGAGAAGGCCACGCGCTTCGAGCTGGCGGCGGCGTACGAAGGCAGCGGGCAGGCAGGCCGCGCGTTGAACCAGTACCTGAAGGTGCAGGCGAGCGACCCGTCGTACCGTGACGTGGGCGCGATCGTCGATCGGCTCTCGGCCATCGCCGTGCCCGAAGATGATCCACCGGCGTCGGGTGGTGGCGCCCCGCCTCCCAAGAAGGGCGGCCCGTCGGGTGCGGGGCCTTCACGCAAGGTCGGCTACGTCTGAGGCGGGCACATGAGCTACCTCGACCACTTCGGATTGACGGCTGAGCCCTTCAGCAACGCGCCCGTCAGCCGCTTCTATTTCAATGCGCCGCAGCACCAGCAGGCCCTGACGCGGCTGCTCTACGCCGTCAGCTCGATGAAGGGCCTCGCGGTGCTCGTGGGTGACATCGGCGCGGGCAAGACGACGCTCGCCCGGCGCATGCTCGATTCGCTGCCCGAGGAGGAGTACGAGGCGGCGCTGCTCGTCATCATCCACTCCGGCATCACCGCGAGCTGGATTCTGCGGCGCATCGCCCTGCAGCTCGGCGTCGAGAACCCCGCCCAGGAGAAGCTCGCGCTGCTCAGCCAGCTCTACCAGCGCCTGCTGCAGATCTACGAGCAGGGCCGCAAGGCCGTGGTGCTGATCGACGAAGCGCAGATGCTCGAGACGCGCGAGCTGATGGAGGAGTTTCGCGGCCTGCTCAACCTCGAGGTGCCCGAGCGAAAGCTGATCAGCTTCGTCTTCTTCGGCCTGCCCGAGATCGAGAAGAACCTGAAGCTCGACCCGCCGCTCGCGCAGCGCGTGGCCATGAGGTACCGCCTCGAGCCCTTCAACGCCGAGTCGACCGAGGCGTACATCAAGCACCGCATGCGGCTCGCTGGCAGCCCGCGTTCACCCTTCACGAGCGACGCCATGGAGGCCGTGCACCGCCGCGCCTCGGGCACTCCGCGCGTCATCAACACACTCTGCGACAACGCGCTCTTCGAGGCGTTTCTCTCGCGGAGCCAGGAGATCAAGGCGAGCCTCATCGAGCAGATCGCCGACAACCTGGGGCTCGAGACCGGCAAGAACGTCGCACCCGAGCCGGGCGCTCCAGCGCAGGTCGTGGCCCCTTCGCCGCCCGCGCCCGCCGCCGCGTTTCAGCAGGCTTCGGGCATTCCCAGCGCGATTCGGCGCGACCCCGAAGCCGCGGTCGAAGGCGGCATGACGGTGACCGCGACGGTGCAGGGCGGCTCGGTGGCGATCGTCGCGCCCAGACCCAACCCGGTGATCGCTTCGCCTCCGGCCGGCACCCAGAGCTTCGTGCCCCGCACCAGCCCGTCTGGCGTCGTCCCGGCCCCGGCCGTTCAGCCGGTGGTGCCGCGCGCCTCGAGCCCCTCGAGCGTGGCGCCGCCGCCGCTGCCGCCCATGGTGGCGCCCGTGGTGGCCGCCGAGCCGACCGCGCACATCGAAGACGCGGTGATCGTGCCGCCGACGCCGCCGCCTCCGCCAGCGCCGAGCGAAACGAACACGAGCGCGCCGCCCGCGTCGAAGCCGCGCACGGGGGTCGATCTCGCCGAGATCGATCGCTACCTCGAGGGACTCGGCAAGCTGTAGCCGGGGTTGTTTCGAAGGGTGACGCCGATGATCCGTTGGCGACGAGGACGGCTGGTGCTCGCCATCGTGGCGCTGTGCCTGTTCGTGCTCGCGCTCGTGTTGCGCTCGGAACGGGCCGGCGCGTGGGTGTGCGGCCAGGTTCGCGAGCGTGCGCCCGAGGCCATTGGGCTGGCGGTGCGCATCGATCGCTGCGTCATCGACCCGCTCACGGCTTCGGTCGAGCTGCACGACGTGGTGGTGGGCCCCGAGTCGAAGCCGCTCCTCACTGCCGAGCTGGCGTCGGTCTCGCTGGCCGGCTTCTTCCCCGGAGGCGTCTCGCTGCAGGACGTGACGGTGATTCGGCCCAACGTCGAGATCGACGTGCCCGAGCAGCAGGGGGCCCCGGCAGGCGGTTGCCCACTCGACGTGCTGGCGAAGGTGCGGGTCAGCAAGCTCGAGCTGCAAGACGGCACGGTGACGCTGCGGTTGCCGGGTGGCCGCGCGCTGCACGTCGACGGGCTCGAGGTGCACGCGAAGGTGGGCCGCCGGAACAGCGAGGTCGAGGCGTCGCTGCGGCACGGGGTGGTGACGCTCGACGAGACGCATCGGCTCACCATCGGCCGGGTCAGCGCCGAAGCGACGCTCGACGCCGAGGAGCAGGTGCTCGAGCTGCAGAAGACCGAGCTCTCGCTCGAGGGCATCAACTTCAGCGGCTCGGGTGAGCTGCGCGAGCTCTGCAAGCCCACGCCCGAGGTCGACGCGAACGGTCAGCTCTTCGTACCGCTCACCGCGCTCACCAGGCTCGGGCTGCCGCTGCCGTCGCCGTCGGGGCAGGTCTGGGCACGTGTGTCGGCCGCCGGGCCGGTGACGGCGCCGTCGATTCGGGCCGAGCTGCGGGCCAGCCAGGTGGTGCTGGGCGAGTTCACGCCCGGCGACTTCTCGGCGCAGCTGACGCTCGCCGACGGCGTGGTGCACCTCGACGACTTCTCGACGGCCGCGGGTGACGGAGAGATTCGCGTCTCGGGCGAGGTGAAGCTGAGCGAGGGGTTCCCGGTGAAGGCGAAGATCGCCACGCGTGAGGCCTCGCTGGCGCGGGTGCTCTCGAGGGCGAGCGTCACGGGCGCGTGGGTCGACTTTCCCGCGACCATCTCGGGTGAGGTGACGGGCCACCTGCTGCCCTCCGTCTCGCTCACGGGGCCGATCGAGTTCGCGGCCGGCAGGTTCCTGCTCGCTTCACGTGCTTACGACGCTCCGAAGTCGAGCGGCACCGACATTCTCGCGTTCTCGGGCGCGCGCGGCACGTTCACCCTCGGCGTCACGCCCAGCGCCGTCACCTTCGAAGACATCGCGCTCGCGGTCGGCGCGCAGGGCCGCACGAAGGTGGGCGGGGTGGTGAAGCTCGGCATCACCGATCACGGCCTCGACCTCGACATCACGGCCATCGCGTCGGCGATCGACCTCTCGGACTTCGGGCACATCTCGGAGCTGCCCTGGTCGGGCACGGGCAGCGCGACGGTGACGGTGAAGGGCCCCGCGGGCAAGGTGGTGATCGCCGGGCAGACGTCGCTGCGTGACTTCAAGTTCGCGGGCTACTCGCTGGGCGTCGTGCAGAGCCCGGTGCGCTACGAGGGTGACACGCTGAGCTTCGACGGCCTCGTCGCGCAGAAGGGCCGTACGCAGCTCTTCGGAGACATCGGCCTCGACTTTCTCGACGCGGGCCTGCACACGCGCGCGTCGGTGCAGCTGCCCGACGGCCGCGTGGAGGACATCGTCGATCTGCTGGTCGATCTCTCCCCCGCGATGCAGAACCTGCAGGAGGTGCTCGTGGGCCGCGTCTCGATGGTGGCCGCCATCGACTCTCCCGCGAAGCAGCTGGCGGGGGTGCTCGCGATTCGGGTGAACGACGTCGCCTACTTCGATCGCCGCTTCGGCGGCGCGAGCCTGATTCTGCGCTTCGAAGACGGACAACGGCTGGTGCTCGAGCCGACGACGTTCGAAGGGCCGGCCGGCCAGCTGGCCGTCGACGGCACGTGGGACTTCGACGGCCCGCTCGACTACCGCATCGCGTGGGACCAGGGCTCGCTCGCCGAGGCGGTCGACCCTGCGGGCAAGAAGGGCCTCGCGTTGACGGCTCCGCTGACGGGCCGCTTCGTGGTGAGTGGAACGACCGACGTCTACCAGGTGAAGGGCACGCTCGTGTCGGACGAGGTGAAGTGGAAGGCGCAGCGGCTGGGGCCGATGAACCTGAAGCTCTCGTTGCTCGGGCGCGATCTGACGGTGACGGGGCAGGTGGTGACGGGCGTGACGGGCCGGCTCGCGCTCGCGATGCGCAACGAGTGGCCCTACGACTCGACGTTCGAGGTCGACCTGCCCGATCTCGCCGCGTTCCTGCCGGCGTCGGCGAAGGGGCTCTCGGTCGGGCTGGCGGGCGCGGTGACGGCGGTGGGGCCCATGCGCGACTTCGGGCAGACCAGGGCCGTCGCGTACCTCGAGCGCCTCGCGGTGGCGCGGGGTGACGTCTCGGCGACGAACGTGGGGCCCGCCGAGCTCGGGTGGAACGCAGGCGCGATTCAGGTGAAGTCGCTCGCGATGAAGGGCGCCACCACCGAGGTTAGCGCCGAGGGGTCGTGGGGCCCCTCGCGAATCGATCTGCGAACGCGCGGCGCGGTCGACCTGCGGCTGCTCAGCACCTTCGTGCCCGACATCGAGCGCACCTCGGGGCGCATCGACTTCACCGCGGCGTTCGGTGGCCTCGTGTCGGCGCCGACCGTCATCGGCAGCGCCGATCTCATCGACGCCCGCCTCGCCCTCAAGGGGCAGGATCTCGCCATTCGTTCGCTCTCGGGGCACGCCGACTTCTCGGAGTCGCGCATCGTCATTCAAGACGTGAACGGCTTCTTGAACGACGGGCGGCTCAAGGCGCGTGGTGACGTGCGTGTCGACAAGCTCTCGCTCGGCGCCATGGAGCTGCAGTTCGATCTCGAAGACGTGACGGTGCAGGTGCGGCCGCAGGTGCCGGCGACGCTCTCGGGCGCGCTGCTCTTCTCGTCGCGCGGAGGCAATTCGCCGTACCAGCTCTCGGGCGCCATCGACGTCGTGAAGCTGCGCTACACCGAACCCCTGTCGCTCGAGACGTTGCTCGAGAACGCGCGCAAACGGCCGGTGCCATCAGACGAACAGCCATCGGAGTGGCTGCGGCTCGACGTCGACATCGCGGCGGGCAACGACGTACGCATCGAGAACAACCTCGCGCGCGCGCGCTTCCTCGGGAAGCTGAAGCTCGCCGGCACCAACGTGAAGCCCGTGCTCGTCGGCTCGGTGGAGGCCGCTCAGGGCGCGCAGGCCTTCTTCCGCAACAACGTCTTCACCGTCGGCCGCGCGGTGCTTCAGTTCAATGGCCTGTGGCCCACCTTCGACTTCTCGGCGCAGACGGTGGTGCGCGAGTTCCTCGTGAACGTGAAGGCGTTCGGGCGGTTCGAAGACCCCCGCGTGTCGCTCACCGCCGAGCCCGCGCTCTCGGAGGCCGACGTCGTCTCGTTGCTCACGCTCGGGGTGACGACGCGTGAGCGGTTCGCCGGCGAAGCAGGTGCAGGACTCGCGGCAGAGGCGCTGCTCTCGGCCACCGGCCTCGATCGCCAGGTGCAGAAGTTTCTCTCGCAGAACGTCGGCCTGAAGGATCAGCAGGTGCGGCTCACCACGACCTTCAACGAAGCCACTGGCATCGCCGAGCCGTCGGTGACGTGGGAGTCGAAGGTGGTGACCGACAACCTGAAGGTGGGCGTCACGCAGCCGGTGACGGGCAAGGGCACGAAGGCGCAGGCGGAGTACCGCTTCAACCAGAGCGTCTCGGCCCGCGCG
>JAEUJR010000661.1 GCA_016793585.1 Archangium sp. | reverse complement strand
CACCTCGGGCGTCGGCGGCGGCACGTCGGGAACCGGCGGCGGCGCTTCGAGCGCCGGTGGCGCGGCGGGTACTGGTGGAGGCTCGCCGAGCGCGGGCGGCACGTCGGGCGCGGGCGGCGGGGTCGCGAGCGCGGGCGGCTCTGCTGGCGTCGGCGGCGGTGCGAGCGGTGGAGCGGCTTCAGTTGGTGGGGGAACGTCGGGGCAGGGTGGTGGGCTCTCGGCGGGCGGCGGCGCGGCGCTCGCGGGAGGCGTTTCCGGAACCGGTGGTGGTCTGACGGGAGGGGGCTCCACCGGCTCCGGAGGCGGTGGGCGCGGCGGCGTCGCAGCCAACACTGGCTGCAGCTCGACCGGCTCGACCTCGCTGCTCTCGTTCATCGCCTTCGCGGTGCTGCTCCGCCGTCGCTTCGTTCGCTGAGGCCCGCGCGAAGGGTCTGGTGAAGCCGCCGGCCGTGGCTGATTCCCGGTCGCGCGAGCAGACGGGCGGCACTGCCGTCGTCAGACCTCGGCGCGGGGCAGGGCGCGCCTGGGCCGCCGAGCGGGCGGCGGTGCCGACTCGAACGTCGCGAGCGCGGGCTCGAACGGCGCCGCCTCGTCATCGCTCGTGCGGAAGCGGCCCACCAGCTTCTGCAGCGCATCACCTTCTCTGGCCAGCGCATCGGCGGTCGCTTTGAGCGCCGTCGAGGTCGTCGCGTTGGCCTGCGTCGTGGTGTCGAGCTGCGCGGCGGCGCGGCAGAGCTCGTCGACCGACATCGCCTGCGCTTTCGCGCGCTGGGCGATGGCGTCGATGCCGGCTCCCGTACGGCTGATGACCTCGACGATCTGCCGAAGCGCCGAGCCCGACTCGTGCACCGCGCCGGTCGCGTCGCGCACCTTGCTCACCGCGTCGGCGATGAGCCGTCGCACCTCTTTCGCCGACTCGGCGCTCCGGCCCGACAAGGCGCGCACCTCGGTCGCCACGACCGCGAAGCCCCGGCCGGCCTCGCCCGCGCGCGCCGCCTCGACCGCGGCGTTCAACGCGAGCAGGTTCGTCTGGAACGCGATGGTGTCGAGCGTCTCGGTGATGGTGGTGATCTGCGCCGCCGACTTCTCGACCGCGCCGATGCCCTCGATGGCCGCGTGCACCACGTCGGCGCCCAGACGCGCGGCCTCTCGCGCTTTGCCCGCGTCGGCCGAGCTGCCCTGCGAGTCGGTGGCCGTGAGCCGAACCTGATCGGCGACTGCCTGCAGCGTCGTCGTCGTCTCCTCCACGCTCGCGGCCTGTCGAACGGTCGAGTCGCTCAGGCTGGCCGTCGATGCCGACAGCGCCTGCGCGTTCACGCTGACGCGGCTCGACACGTCGCGCACCTGCACCACCAGCCCGTGGAGCTGCGTCATGAAGGCGTTGAAGGCGCGGCTCAAGGCGGTGAGCTCGTCGTCGCCTTCGGCGGGCAGGCGCCGCGTGAGGTCGCCCGCGCCCGACGAGATGTCCGTCATCGCCGCCACCACCAGGTTCAGCGAGCGCACGATGGAGCGGCCCACCAGCGTCGTACCGACGAACAGGGCGAGCACCGTCAGCACGAGCACCAGCAGCATCGACGCCATCGCCGAGTCCGAGGCGCGCGTCGCGTCTTGCTGGGCCTGCTGGTTGAGCGCCTCGACGGTCTTCGAGATGTCGCTCATGCGCGTCTCGAGGTCACGAAACGACTCGAGGAACGAGGGGTACTTCGTCTTCGCCGCGGCCCGGTCGCGCTGGGCCTCGGTCAGCATCGCCTCGGCGTTCGAGATGTACTGCTCCATGACGGGCTGGGCCTGGACGAGCGCGCGGCGGGCTTCGGCGCCCAGTGGCAAGGCGAGGTTCGCGGCGAGCAGCTGACGAAAGGTGCTGGCGTGCTCGGTGAGGTCGTCTCTGGCTTCCTTCACGCCGTGCTCGTCAGGCGCGAGCAACGCCGCCAGCACGTCGCCTCGCAGCGCGTCGTGCATCATGTCGGCGTCTTTGTGGTTCGAGAGCGCCACGTCGGTGGTGCGCATCGCCGCCATCGTCGCGTTCACCGTGCGCAGGCCACGCAGCCCCACGACGCCGAGCACGCACGCCAGCGCCGCACCCGCGAACGAGATGGCCTTCAGCTTCGATTCGATTCGCCAGGTCATCGTCTGCTCCCCCGTGCCACCTCAGAACTCCGCGTCGTGCGCGGCGGGTGGCAGCGATCTCGGCGCCGTGCGGCGCTTCGGCGGCGCGGGCGGTCCAGCCTCGAAGGTCGCGAGCGCCGGCTCGAACGGCTGCGGCGCGTCGGCAGGCTCGGCCGGCTCTGACGTCTTGAAGCGGGTGGCGAGCGTGGCGAGGTTGCTCGCCGACGACGACAACCGGGTCGCCGCCTGCGTCAACGCCTGGGCCTGCCCCGTCGTGCGCTGGGCGACCGCGTCGCTGGCCATCATCGCGCGGTTGATCTCTTCGACGCCGCTCGACTGCTCCCGGGCTGCCGTCGCGAGCTGACCCATGAGCGACGTCACCTCACGCACCGCGGTGCCCGCCTGCTCGAGGGCCGCCGAGCTCTGGTCGACGAGCGCCGAGCCCGCGTTCACCTGCTCGACCGAGCCCTGAATCAGCTTGCGAATGTCTCGCGCGGCCTGCGCCGACCGCTGGGCGAGCGCACGCACCTCGTGGGCGACGACGGCGAAGCCACGGCCCGCTTCTCCGGCGCGCGCCGCTTCGACCGCGGCGTTGAGCGCGAGCAGGTTCGTTTGAAACGCCATCTCGTCGACGGTGCCCACGATGTCCTGCACCTTCGCCGAGGTGTCTGCGAGCTGCCGCATCGCCTGCTGGGTCGACTTCATGACGTCGGCGGTGGTGCGCACTGCTTCGCTCGACTGGCCCGCCAACGCGTTGCCACGCTGCGCGATGTTCGAGGTCTGCTGTGAGTTGGCGGTGAGCTCTTCGAGCGACGCAGACGTCTCTTCCGACGAGGCGGCCTGCTCGGTCACGCCGGTCTGCAGGCCGGCGCTGGTGGAGCTGAGCGACGACGACTCCGCTTCGACCTGCCTCGCCACGCGCTGCACCCCCTCAATCGCCTCCGACATGCCGGCGAGCGTTCTCGTCAGCGCCTCGTGCACGACGGTCACCTCGTCGCGGGCGTCGTCGTGCGGGCGTGCGCTCAAGTCACCCTGCGCGGCGGCTTCGAGCGACTCGATGATGGTGCGTAGGCGCTTCGACACCCTCGACACGGTGGCGAGGCCGGCGAGCAAGCCGAGAATGACGGAGATGAAGGCCACGACCGCGATGCCCACCTTGAGCGTGCGCACGGCTCCGGCGGCGGTCTCGCGCTGATGTTTCTCGACCTCGCCCGCGAACTGCACCGTCTGCTCGACGGCGGCTTTGTGGGTCTCGTACAGGGGGCGTAGCTGCGTCATCAGCACCCGCTCGGCCTCGTCGCGTTTGCCCTCACGGAGCAGGGGGAAGAGGGCGCTCCTGCCGGTCTGGAAGAACGTTCGCCCTGAAGGAAGCGCTGCCTGCTGCAGCCTCGCGCGCAGCCCGTCGTCCATCTTCGCGGTGGCCCAGAACGTCTCGCGCGCCTGAAAGTCACGCTCCAGCTGGCTCCACTGCTGCTCGAGCGCGTCGAGCTGAGCCCGGTCGGCCACCACCGCTTCGTGCGCCACCAGCCAGGCCTCGACGGCGTACAGCGGGGGCGGCAGCACGTCGGCCACCAGGTCCTTGGTGGAGAGCACCGGAGCGTAGACCGACTCCTCGGCGCGCTCGGCCGTGGAGACCCACACCACGCCGACGAAGCCGACGAACAGCGCTGCGAGCATTCCCAGCAGCATCAACACGCGGGCTCGAAGTGACAGCTTCATGAACGTTCCTCCTCGAACTCAGAACCAGCCCATCGCCGCGAGGGTGATGGTGTCTTGTGACCTGCGGTTGGGAACGAAGGGTGACGAGGTGCCGTCACCTGCGACCGTTCCCGAAAAGTAGAGCTCGGCGTTCGCCTGATCGCGGCGGTACTCGACCCGCACCGCGACGTGCTCGATGGGGCGCACGTCGAGTGTGCCCGTCAGACTTCCGACGGTGGTCGCCGGGAAGAAGATGGGGGCCGCGACGAGCTCGCCGTTCACGAAGTCTCCTTCGTGCAAGACGTCGGCCCGGCCCGAGACGAAGAGCCAGTCGAGCACCTTGACGCGCGTCGCGACCGCGCCGCTCACCCAGGGGTCGAGACCCACCGAGGTCTGCTCGAAGCCCACGTTGGCCTGGCCGAGCAGCGCGACACGTTCGCTGACCTGCCACTGGCCCCAGGCGTCAAAGAGATGACGCCACGGCCGGCCGATGTCGGAGCCCGAGCGCTCGACGCCGCCGAAGTAGAGCACGCTCGCCGTCAGCTTCTCGGACTGCCACGCGAGGCTGACGCTCACCGACTTCTCGGGGTTGTTGTCCACCACCGTGTTCCAGCCGTTGTAGACGGCGGCCGTCGCCGAGAGCTGCGAGCTGAGCGCGTACGTGGCGCGTGCGCCCGTGTGGTAGAAGGGCAGCGCGAAGAAGAGCGTCGAGCGCGAGAGGTTCCAGTTGTCTTTCGAGACCGGGGCTTCGGGGCCGACTGGCGAGAGGAAGATGCCCGCTTCGACGAGCAGCCCGCGCCCGAGCGGTACCCGATAGCCGACGTGGGCCTGCTGAATGATGCGCCAGAGGTCGCCGCCCGAGGGGGCGACCCACGCGGTGCCCGGCTGCGTCGGCTCGGCGAGATACGAGGTGACCGAGGCCGAGCCGAGCTGCAGGCCCAGCTCTCCGACGAAGCCCGAGACGTCGAACTTCGCGTCGATGAGCGCGCTCGAGAGCGTGAAGGTGTTGGCCCGGTTGTCGAACCCGCGACCGTTGGTGATGCCGTTCGACGGCTGCCCGAAGTTCCACTGGTAGTAGGCCTCGGCGAGGCCCGAGAGCACGACGGGTGAGGGCGTCGGCGCGGCAGGTGGCGGCTGGGGTGAAGGCGCGCTCGGCTCGACGGCTGGTGCAGCAGCCTCGGGTTCGCTCGCCGCAGGCGCCTGCTCGAGCGGCGGCATGGGGAGCTCAGCGGGCGCCGCTGCCACGTCGTCATCGAGCAGCGCCAGACTCGAGGTCTCGGCAGCCGGTGACGCCGTGAGCAAGGCAAGGACGATCCAGGGCATGGGTGCTCCTGGATCAGCCGTGTGCAACGCGCGTACTCGAACCGGCAGAACCCAAGACGTTGAAGATCGATGACGACGGGTGGGTGCGAAGGAGGCCGTGGGTCGTCGGGGCGCCAGCGGCGGGTGCCGAACACGTCCCCCACTGCCCCGGCGAAGCCGCGTAACCTCGGGGCGTCGTGGCGCGTTGGCTGATCAGCTTCACTCTGGCGGTCTCGTGCGCGGCGCCGCAGGTCGTCGCTCCACCACGGCCGCCGCCGCCATCGCCGCCTCCTCCGGTCATCGCGCCCCCGCCGCCGGTGCGCCCCATCTGGTTCGACGCCGAGGCGCAGCCCGAGTCGCTCACCACGCTGTCACGCTCGGTGCTGCGCGACGCGGGCGTGCCCGAAGGCGACCGCCAGGTCTTCGCCGAGACGTACTCGACCGTCGACGGCGTCTTCACGTTTCGCGGCGGCCCGACACGAAGCGGCGGCGCGTTCGGCCGTGTGCCCCGAAAGCCCGTCGGGCTGCAGGTGGTGTGGACGCATCAGACCGGCCAGAGCCGCGCGCCCTGGTTCGGCGGCACAGGGTGGACCGGGCAGCCCGCCATCGTGCGGTGGCCCGACGTCATACGGCACTCGATGCCGAAGCTCGGCGAGCGCACGCGACAGAGCGGCTTCGTCGAGGTGATTCAGGGCAGCCTCGACGGGCGCGTGCACTTCCTCGACCTGCAGACCGGCAAGCCCTCACGCCCCGCCATCGTCACCGGCAACCCCATCAAGGGCAGCGTCTCGCTCGACCCGCGCGGCTACCCGCTGCTCTTCGTCGGCCAGGGTATTCCCGAGAACGTGCCCATCGGCCTTCGGGTGTACGAGCTCATCGGGCACCAAGAGGTCTTCTTCCTGCCCGGGGCCGACAAAGAAGCGCCGCGCCGCGAGTGGGGGGCGTTCGATTCGTCGGGCCTGCTCAACCGCGCGACCGACACCTACGTCGTCGGCGGCGAGAACGGGCTGCTCTACCTGCTCAAGCTGCACACGAACTTCGACCCCATCGCGTTGTCGCTGGCCGTCGCTCCCGAGGTGGTGCGCTACCGCTACAAGGAGGCCTCGAGTCAGCACTTCGGCGTCGAGAACTCGATGTCGGCGCTCGGGTGGCTCGGCTTCTTCGCCGACAACGGCGGCACCGTGCAGGCCATCGACCTGCGCTCCTTCACGCCGCTGTGGGCCTTCGCCGCCGGAGACGACACCGACGCGAGCCTCGCCCTCGACACCTCACCGCCGCGGCCAGCGCTCTTCACGGGCTGCGAGGTCGACAAGACGGGGCCGCAGGGCTTCACGCACCTGCGCCGCCTCGACGCGTTGACGGGCACCGTGGAGTGGACGAACTCCTTCGAGTGCCGTGGCGCGCTGACGCCGAAGAAGATCGACGCTGGCCTCTTCGCCACGCCCGCCATCGGCACGGGCGACGTCGCCGACCTCGTCTTCTTCACCATCGCGCGCTGCCCCGGGCCCGAGAACGGGGCGGTGCTCGCGCTCGACAAGGCGACGGGAGCCGAGGTGTGGCGCCTCGAGCTGCCCCAGTACGCGTGGTCGACGCCGACGCTCGTGAAGGACGCCGACGGCGAGAGCTACCTGCTGCAGGGCGGCATCGGCGGGCTGCTGCGCCTCTTGCACGCCCGCACTGGCCGCGAGGTCGCGAGCCTGAAGTTGTCGGGCGACATCGAGGCGTCTCCTGCGGTGTTCGACGACATGCTCGTGCTCGGCACCCGCGCCAACCAGATTCACGGCGTGCGCATCGTCGGCGAAGGCGCGGTCACGAAAACCAGGTGAAGCCGATGCCTCGCGCCATCATCGACGCGACGAAGGGAATCGCGACGGTGAGCACCACCTCGACGCCGGTGATGGTCGCGAACGTCGCGGCCCGGCTCGTGTCGAGCGGCAGCCCCTTCGCCTTGCGAATGCGCCAGACGATGAAGGTCACCATCGGCCACAGCTCGAGCAGGAAGATGGCGCCGAAGAGCCCGAGCTTCAGCAGGAAGGCGTGGTTGTTCAGGTAGTAGCCGCTGCCCTTCTCGAAGGTGCCGAAGGCGCGCAGCAGGCCGGTGACGAGCCAGAGAATCGCGGCCACGCCCCACAGGTTGTCACCGACGAACATCGGCTCGAGGGCGGCGGGGTCGGTCACGAGCCGGCGCAGCTCGCGCCAACGAATGACGACGCCCGACAGCCCGATGGCCAGCGCGAAGAGATGAAGGGTCGAGAGCAGGGCGGCGATGAGCATGCGAGTCGTTCCTCGGCTTGACAGTGTCTAGTCCTGCATAACGTCGGCGACTTGGCAGTGTCAAGTCGGTGTGACGGGGCGCGACGTGCGTGCCCTGCGTCGGGTGCTTCGCACCTGCGTCGCGCGCGAGACAGGCAGCCATGTCGGAGCACACACGCGGGCTCTGTCATCGCCGCGTCACCGTCGAGGCGGCACGCGCACTTCGGCGCGGCAGACGACTTGCTGACGGAACAGGCCCATGAACCTTCGACGCAACGTGGTGGTGGCGCTGTGTGGAGCGGTGCTTCTCGTGGGTGGCGCGGCGTTCGCGCTCGAGACACCAGACGATGACGCAACGGTGACGAAGCCAGCGCCAGTGCCCGAGCCCGAGCCCGAGGCGACGTTCGCCTATGAGCTGACGATGGGCTTCGCGGGCGGCGTGCTCGACCCGTCGGCCATGCCGCTGGTGTTCCAGTCGGGCGAAGCGGTGAACGTCGCGGGGGCCACCGGCCTCACCGCGCCGTTCGGAGGCGCCTCGCTTCGCCAACTCGTCACCGCCGGCCCGTCGTGGGAGACGCGCGCGATTCAGAGCCACGTGCGCTTCACGCTCGGGTTGCAGAAGCCGTACGCGGCCTTTCGGCAGGGCTCCATCGACGCTGACGTCGACGCCACGGGCAGCCCGCTGACGGGAACACCGGTGCACGTGAGCCCGCGCTCGTTGTCGTTGTGGGTGATTCGGTTCGGCCTGGGCGGCGAGTACACCTTCGGCCGCGTGACGCCCTTCGCCGACGTGCTGGGTGACGTGCAGCTCGCGACGGCGGAGATCACCGTCGGTGGCCAGCCGGGCACGTACAAGTCGTCGGGCTTCGGGTTCTCGGTGCGCGCCGGCGCCCGCGTGCGCATCGACAAGTACCTCTCGGTCGGCCTCGCGGGTGAGTACGGCCTGGTGGGCACGCCGCGCTACGGCGCGAGCCTCATGGTGGGCTGGGTGTTCCCCATCGACTGAGCCGCCGCGCTCCTGGAAGGGACACGCTCCCCTGCCCCGGGGAGCCGAGCGCAGAGGTGTTGCCCAGAGGTGACGCTGCCGGTGTTCACGTTCAAGCGGCAGCAGAAGGGGAAGTTGGCGCCCGGCTCGCCCGCGTTGCAGGCCAGCGCGTAGCGGGCCGTCGTCGTCGCCGACAAGCATGGGGTACGCGAAGCTCGTCGTCGACCAGGTCGAGCCATTGGCGTTCGTGGCCACGTCTCATCACTGCTCGATGCAGACGCTGCCGCTGCACGTCATCGGCGAGGGACACCCGCCGTCGCACGAGGGCCGCTGACAGAGCGTGCCGCTGCACACGTAGGGCGCGGGGCACGGCGTCGTCGTCGAGCAGGTGCGAATCGCGCAGAGACCCATCGACGTGCAGCGCAGCGCTCCACCGCAGTCGGCGTCGCGCTGGCAGTCGCGCACGCACGCCGCGAAGTTTCCGCAGGTGGTGCCCGAGGGGCAGTCGGCGTCTGACCCGCAGCCGTTGCACACGCCACCCGGAGCCGTCGCCGTGCACGTCGACGCGCCAGGGCAGCGGCGGCCCGAGTGACATTGCACGAGCGAGAGGCCGAGGCTGCCCGCATCGACCATGGCGCCCGCGTCGGCCTTCGGCGTGCCCGCGTCGATGGCGCCCGCGTCGGCGACGCCCGAGTCCATCGGCGTGCTGCCGGCGTCGGTGCCAGCGCCCGCGTCGGTGGGCGTGCCGGCATCGGTGGGCGTGCCGGCGTCGGTGGGCGTGCCAGCGTCGACGACCGGCGACATCGTTCCGCAGCCGAGCACGAAGAGCATCGTGGCGAGCGCGCGCTTCATCGTCACTCCGCCGGCTTGTTCAACGACGCGGTGATGCTTCGCACGACCGAGCGCGGCGACAGGCGCAGCGACTGGTACGCGAGGTAGTTCATCCACCCGTGTACGACGAGCGGCTCTCCCTGCATCATCGCCTCGTACGCGTCGTTCACCACGTCTTCGGCCTTCGCGACGCCGACGGGCCGCTGGAAGAGCGGCGTCTTGTCGTTGCCCGCCACCTTCGCGAACTCGGTCAGCGTGGCGCCGGGGCAGCTCGCGGTGACGGTGACGCCAGAGCCGGCGAGCTCGTGCGAGAGCGCCTCGCTGAAGCTGAGCACGAAGGCCTTCGACGCGTAGTACGTCGCCATGAACGGGCCCGGCTGAAAGCCCGCCGTCGAGGCGATGTTCAGCACCCGGCCACGGCCACGCGCGCGCATGGGCTTCACG
>JAEUJR010000760.1 GCA_016793585.1 Archangium sp. | reverse complement strand
GAGCTGCCGCCCCTGAGTCAGCGACGCACCCTGCCCAGCGCGCACCCGCTCGAAGCGCGCGAGCCCGACGCTCCCGAAGGGGTGGTGGTGCAGCAGGCCTAGGCGTGGTCGCTCGTGTGGAAGCCGTTCCTCACCGACTCGGTGGGCTGGTTCGTCGGCGGCTTTCTGATTCTGGCGGGCGTGTACTGGCTGGTCGCCGACGCGTGGGACGGCATGACGTCACTGACCCGCGCGGCCACGGTGTTCGGCCTCGCCGCCGGGTGGACGCTCGCGTTCTTCGCGTGGTCGAAGTTCCTGCTGCGGCGTGAAGTCACTGCGCCTGCGGGTCGCATGCTGGAGCGACTGTCGGCCGCGATGGCGCCGCTCGCGACGGTGGCCATCAACCCGACGACGGGCTCGACGCAGAGCCTCATGCACGATGCACCGCTGCTCTTCTGGCCGCTGGTGCTCGGCTGGTCGGCCGTGTCGGGCTGGCTCGCGTTTCGCGCGACGAAGCGGGTCGACGAGCGCGGGGCGGTTCCCCTCGGTGCAGCCTTCGCCCTCGCTGCCGCGATGATGGGCGCCGCGCCGATGCTGACGGGGCTGGGCGTGCACGCGGCGTGGCTCTCGGTGGTGCCGGTCGCCCTCGCCGCGTGGGCGTTCTCGTACGGGCCGCGTGAGGAGCCGAGCGCCAACCGCTTCCTCGTCGTCGCGTTCGCGTGGCCGGTGACGTTGTTCGTCGCCCGGCTCGAGGTCGCGCTGCTGATGGCGGGCGTGCCGCTGACGTTGACGCTGCTGGCGCCGGTGCTCGCGGCCGGCGTGGCCTCGGTGCGCTGGCTGCAGAGGCGCCCCAAGCGCGCAGCCGATGCCTGGTCGGTGTTGGTGGTGATGGTGCAGGTCGGCCTGCTGTTCGCCTCGATCGACTGGTTCACGCCGAAGCCTGCGTTCGTGGTGACGGCGCTCATCGGAGCGGTGACGGCGTATTCGTTCGCCCGGGAGCGCGTCTCGTTGAACTCCGCGCGCTGGCTGCCGGTCGCGTACGTGTTCGCGTACCTCGCGTATCAGCGCATCGATCAAATCGTCCCGCCCGCGGTACGTGAGGCGTTCAACCAGCTCAAGGCGTCGCTCGGGTATTCGACGGCGCCGATGCCGGCCAGCTACGGCTCGGTGTACGCGGCGCTCTTCGTCATCGGTGTCGGCGTGCTCGCGTCGGTGTGGGCGCGCTCGAAGCAGGCGATGACGCAGCGTGAAGGTTCGGTGCTGCTCGACACGACGGCGGTCGCGTCGGGGCTCTCGTCGTTGCTCGCCATCGCCTCGCTGCAGACTGATGCGCGGCCGGCGCTCATCGCGACGCCGCTGCTTGGCGTGGCGACGTTGCTGTTCGCGCTGCGCTCGGGCCGGCTCGCGCTCACCATCGCGGGCACGCTCGGCGCCGTCTGTGCTGCGGGCGCGTTGTGGGTTGGTCTCGATGCTCCCGTCTGGGTCGGCGTCGTCGCAGTGGGGCTCGCGGCCGTCTCGATTCCCGCGCTCGGAGCGCATCGCGTGACGGTGTCGCTCGGCGCGGCGCTGCTCGGCGTGTGGGGCCTGGCGCTCGGGTTGTTCGTGGCGCCCTCGTTCGGCGCGACGATGACGGTGGCCTTGTCGTCGGTGGCGTTGCTCGCGCTCGCCCGCAACCTCGATCTGGAGGAGCTGCTCGACCTCGCGTGGGCCGGGCCGGTGTTGACGGTGGTGGCCGGCTCCCGGTGGCTCGCGCCCTCGTACGCGCCGATGGTGCTCGCGGCCTTCACGGCCATGGGTGCCGGGCTCTCGTTGCTGGGTGGCCGGTGGAAGAGCACGCGCTCGTTGATGGTGCTCGGCGCGTTGAGCGCGGTGCTCTGGCACTTCCTCGTGCCCACGACGGCGCTGTGGCCTGGCGTGACGATGCTGCTGACGGCGCTGACGTTGTTCCTCTCGTCGCGCACGAAGGAAGGCGCGTCGCTGGTGCTCGAGACCGGAGCCTCGACGCTCGCGCTCGCGACGTTGTTGCCCGAAGTCGTCTTCCCGTGGCCGTCGCCGATGGTGCCGCAGGTGCTCGCGGCTGTGGTGGTCGCTGGCGCCTCGGTGTGGAGCCTGCTGCGTGGCCGCTCGTTCCGCGTGTCGTGGATTGCGGCCGTCGCCCTGCTGATGGCGCTCACCTGCTGCATCGACCTGCACCCTGAGAACGTCGTCGTCGCCGCCGTCATCGCGCTGCTCGCGACGCCTGCGCTCATTCCCGCGGTGACGCTGCCGGTGGCGTCGCTCCTCGTCGGGTACGTGACGGTGGAGCACCTTCCGCACCACGACCTCCCACTCGTCTTCTCGATTCACACCCTCGTGCTCGCGGCGATCTCGTTGCTCGACCGTGTTCCCGCGGCGCGTCGCTGGTTGCTCAACGGCTCGAAGACGGGGTGGCCCGCAGTGGTGATGAGCGCGCTCTGGCTCGTTCCCGCGCTCGCCGTTTCGCCCGAGGTTGCCTGGTTGCCGACGGCGGTCGCGCTGGTGGTGCCGGTGCTCTGGTCGTTCGGGCTCGAGCGTCGTGGCGCGAGGTTGTTCTCGGTGGCGCTCGTGTCGGCGACCGTGTTCTGGGTCGGTGGACTGTTCCTGCTCGTGGCGCCGCTCGTCGCCGTCGCGATGGCCTTCACGCTCCGCTCCGACTCGAAGACGCGCGACCTCGTGCTCGACCGCCTCACGGTCGCCGTCATCGGAACCGCGGCGGTCTTCAGCGCGATGGTGTGCGTGCAGGCCGAGGCGTCGTCGGCCGTCTTCATCGCGTGGAGCCTCGCGCTCCTCGTCTTGCCGGTCGGTGCGCTCGCCGCCCGGCTCGTGCTCGCCGCGGTGGTGGTGGTGCTCGCGCCGTCGCTGCTCGTCGCTGGCGTCTCGGTGGGGGTGCTCATCGCCATCGGCTTCGCGCTCCGGCACGCCCCTGAGCTCACCGCGAAGGTGCTCGGCGCCCGCTCGGTGGAGTTCGCGCAAGCCGTCGCCTCGTTCTCGGCCGTCTCGCTCGCGGTGGCCCTCTTCGTGCGTGCGCCGTCGGGTGAGGCCCAGGCGCTCATCGCCGGCTCGTTGCTCTCGGCCGCGCTGCTGCTCGGCTTCAGCGTGCTCGTGCCCATCGCGATGCTGGTGGGTGCGGTCGACTTTCGGCTCGCTGAACGTGGCCAGGTCGACGTTCTGTACGCGTGGGCTCCGTGGCTGGCGACGGCGGCTGCCGGTCTGGCAGTGGTGCTGCGCCGCGGCTTCGCGCTCGAGGCGGTGGAGGAGGTGTGGGACCGCATCGGCACGGCGGGGAAGGGACTCGACCTGTCGCTCTGGGCCGGGGCAGCGGTGCTCGTCGGCTGCTCTCTCGCCTCGCCGTCGTTGCTGTGGCTGGTGCCCGCCCTCGCGCTGCTCGTCACCCCGAAGCCTGTGGAGTCGGTGCTCGCGGTCGCGCTCGTCGCCCTCACGGTGATGCTGAAGCTGCCGACGCTCGAGGGCAGCGTGTACCTCGCGGCGTTCGGCGCGGGGCTGGCGTGGTTCGGCGCGCTGCGTGACTCCGAGGCGTCGTCGACGCGCCTGCACCTGGGCTGGGTGTTGGTGCTCTCGTCGCTCGGCTTCTCGGCCGACCTGCACGCGTGGCAACTGCCGGTGTGTTGGGTGTTCGCTGCCGTCACCGCGTGGGCGGTCGTGCGCAGCCTTCCCTGGTTGCGGTGGGTGGGTTGGGCCGCGGTATGGGCCGCGTCGCATGCCGTGCTCGCGTGGGCGGGCCTCGCGTTGTCGACCGGCGCCCCGAAGGAGCTCATTCTTCCCTGGTTCGCGCTCGCCTCGGTGCTGGTCGCGCTGCGCCCTGCGCTCACGCCGTCGATTCCGCAGCATGTGCGCATCGGGCTCGTCCTCCGCGGCATCGCCATCACCGAGCTCTCGGCCGGCATGTTCCTCTGCCCCGGTGGCTACGGCCGTGAAGCCATCGCGGTGGTGCTCGCGGCGGGCCTGTCGCTGTGGCTCTCGTGGCGTGACGCGAAAGAAGACGAGCCGCGAGGCGTCTGGCTGGGCGCGCTGGCGGCGACGAGCGGCTTCGTGCTGACGCGGGTGCTCGCGGGTGGAGACGTCGGCCTGGTGGAATCCATCGCGGCGCTGGTGGTGGCAGGCGCGGCGTCGCTGCTCGCGTCACGGCTGCCCGGGTCGTTGCCGAAGGTGACGAAGGCGCTTGCGGCCGTGGCGACGTGGTGGCCCGTGCTGGGGCTCGTGACCGCGCCCTGGAGCAGCCCGACGTCGGTGGCCGTGCTGCTCGTCGCGTTCGCGGTGCACTACACGTTGCTCGCGCAGCAGCAGGGCCAGAAGCCGCTCGCGTCGGTGTTGTCGGCGGTGGCCTTCAACGGCGCGGTGCTGACGATGTGGTTCGGCGCGGGCTGGGGCGAAGCGCAGTACGTGCTGGTGCCGATGGGGCTCTCTGGTCTCGTGCTGGTGCAGGTCTTCTCGAAGGAGCTCGGCGACGCGTGGTCGGCCCGGCTGCGCGCGGTGGCGGTGGGGCTCGTCTATGCGGCGGCGGCGTTCCGCCCATTGGCCATCGATGCGCCGTGGGCGTTCTTCCTCTGCGTTGCGTTGTGCGTGGCGGGCGTCGGCGCCGGCATCGCGCTCAAGGTTCGCAGCTTCGTGACGCTGGGCTCCATCTTCCTGGTGACGACGGTGGTGGCGACGCTGGTGCGCTGGGGCGTGCGTGAGCCGCGAATGGGAGCGCTCTTCCTCTCGGGCCTCGGCCTCGCCGTCGTCGCCTTCATGGTGGTGGTGACGACGAAGAAGGCCGAGCTGCTCGAGCGCTACAAACGGGTGCGCGGCGCGCTGGAGCGATGGGATGCGTGAAGACAGGTGACTCCGGTCAACAACGGACTGCCGCCGGCCGGAAGAGGGCGGTGTGGATGCGCGGCTAAAACACCGAAGGGTGAATAGTGCGCACCGCTCATCGTCAGGGGCGCGTGCGTTTCGTCTTCTTCTCCGGCCTGCTGCTCGTGGCGTGTGTCTCGACGCGTCGTCCGGTCGAGCCCCGGTCACCGGCACGGCCCCCGCCCGAGCTCGAGGGCCGGCTCCCCTGCGACCCGGTCGCGACCCGCGAGCCCATCACCACCGACGGCGGAGTGTGCGGAGACGGCGTTCGCGGTCAGCGGTGCGAGCTGTTCCGCATGAACGCCTGCGGGAGCCTCTCCGAGGCGGTGCACTGTGAGGCGCCAGAGGTCTGCGAAGCGGGCGACCTGGGCGGAGCGACGTGCGCGAGCATCGGCTTGAGCGGCACCGGGCTCGCCTGCGCGCCTGGCTGCCAGTTCCTCGACGACACCCACTGCGACGCGTGCCCGCGGCGGCCCGGCGTGACGTGTCAGACGCTGGGCCTGCCGAAGGGCCTCTCTGCCCACACCTTCGCGGTTGCACCTGATGGAACGGTGGCCGCGCTCACCATCGACGCCGCGATGAAGGTGCGGCTGCAGGTGTCCAGGAACGGGCGGGTCGTCAGGTCGCTCACGCCCCTGGCGCAGCACGACCCACGGCACCTCGTCGCCATCGACGCCGAGCGCTTCGCCTACGTGACCGAGGAGTACGAGGGCTCCAGCGCTCAACGCGTCGTCGCAGTCCCCTTCTCGGCGCGTACGGGGGTTGGTGCACCCATCGAGCTGTTCAAGGCCAGAGACGTGCGCGTTCAGGCCGCGGCCAGCGTCGATGGCGTTCCCCTCGTCGTCAGCTTCATCGCCGGGCCAGGCGCGCCCCAGTGGGACGTGCACGCGCTCTCGCGTGACGGTCGCGCGATGGACCTGCCCGAGGGGCGATTGGTGGTCGCCTTCTTGCGCTTCACGCCCGAGCTC
>JAEUJR010000600.1 GCA_016793585.1 Archangium sp. | reverse complement strand
CCCCGCGCCCCCAGCCGGCGAGCCGCCCGCCGACGAGCCTCCAGCCGTCGCGCAACCAGCCGTCGCGCCACCAGCCGTGGAGGCACCAGCCGTCGAGCCTCCAGCCGTCGAGCCACCAGCCGTCGAGCCACCTGCGCTTCCCCCGGCTGCAGGCTCGTCACGAACGCAGAGGTTCGTTCCGACATCGCAGTGAGTCGTGGGTACGCATCCCTGTTCACAGGTTCGAGCAATGGGTCCACACCCAGCAACAAACACTGCAATCGAAGCCAAAGTCGCGAGCGCGCGAGCCATCATGTCCCCCGGGGAGAAGGTCTACGCCCTCATACCCCGGTTGGCGCGACTTCGCGTGCGTCAGAACGACATCGAAAACGAACTCATCACACCACCCTGCACTGGCACGACGACGGCCGACGCAGCAGGCGCATCACCACCCGGGTTGATCAGAAACACCACGGCACCGGCCGCGAGGGCGACACCACCGGCCACCGACAACGCGACACCTAGGTTCTGTGATTGCGCGGCCTGGTTGTACGTCGTGAACGCCTCGGGGTTCGTGCACTGCGCATCGGGGCACAACATCTTCACCTTTGCGGCGCCTGCAGAAGCCTGCGCTCCGAACACACCGCCGACGAC
Source organism: Archangium sp. (assembly GCA_016793585.1). The sequence continues at coordinate 9,076 of JAEUJR010000600.1, read as the reverse complement.
CAAAGCTGCAGCTCCTGCGCCCGCGACTGCGACGCCTGCGATGCGGCCGGGCGTGAAGAACGGCTTCGCTTCGGCAACGACGACGGGCGTCACCACCGGCGGCGTGACCTCGGGCTTCGTTTCGGGCGGCGGCGGCGCTGTCACCATCGGCACGACAGGAGGCGGCTCCACCTTCGGCTGCGGAGGCGGCGTCAGCCCGAGCGTGTTGCGCAGCGTTGCCGAGAAATCGCCCGACAGCTTTGGCTCGGCCTTCGTCACCAGCGAGGCGAGCGCTCCGTCGGCGTCGACCACTCCCAGCGACTTCCCGTCTTCGTCGATGGACAAGGCCTCGACCCGCAGCGCCGCGTCATCGAGCACCGCGCCGACCTCGACCGTCACCAGCACCGCGGCCTGCTTCTTCCGCGCAGCCTCGACGAGACACACGCGCTTGGCTTTGCAGCTCGTCAGGTCCTCGACGGCGGCCGTCATCGGCACGCCCTTCAACTTCGAGGCGACGTCGTTCGCGGCGGCGAGCGCCTTCGGGCTCGTGATGCCGGTGCGGCGGCTCAACACCACCCAAGCCTGCGGCGTGGCTGCGTGACTGGTCGAGACGACGGCGCACAAGGCGAGTGAGAGCATCAGAGTTCTCCTACAGCGACGACGTGTCTTCCTCGAGGCGCAGCAACGTCACCTCGAGGCTCTCGAGATCCGTTCTCGACAACGAGCTGGCCTGGCTGAGCTTCGACTTCACGGCGTTGAGCGTCTTGCGCAGCAGCGCGACGTTCTCACCCGCGGCCTCAGCGGCGGTCAGCTTCACCTCGAGCTTCTTCACCATCGCGTCGAGGCGGGCGGTCGGGCTCTTCACGATGACGGGTTTCGCAACTGGCGCGGGCTCGACTGGCTTCGCGACTGGCGGCTCGACGGGTTTGGCGACGATGGGCGCAGGCTCGACCGGAACTGGTTTGGGTGGATCGACCGGCGCAACGACGACCGGCTGAGCCACGGGCTGAAGCGATGGCTGCGTCGCAGGCCGCAGCGGCTCCGTCGGCGGCGTTGGCGTCGGCGTCGAGCCACCACTCGACAGCACCACGCCGACTCCCACGAGGGCCGCGAGCGCGAGTCCGCCGAGCACGAAGAACGGCGTCTTCGACTGGGCGACGGCCAACTCGACCGGTGCGAGGTTCTGCGCAGTCGGAGCGCGTTGCTCGAGCGAATTGAACTCCTTCGTCTTCGCGACGACGGCAGTGCTGAGCAGCGCGTTCGGAGGCACCTCTTGCGTGGTCGCGAGGTCCTTGCGCGCGGGCTCGACGGTGGCGGGCTTCACCTCGATGGAGAGCGGCCCCGGATCGACCGACGTCGCCTTCACGTCGAGCGGCACCACGTTGCGGGGCGCGGCATCGGTGCCGAACATCTTCTTCAGCTTCACGATGCGCTGGCGCACCGCCTCGGCCGACTCCGGGCGAAGCTCGGGCTTCTTTTCGAGCAACTGCGCGACGAGCGCGTCGAGCGCGTCGGGCACGGCGCGATTCAGCGTCGACACGCGCGGCGCGGGTTGCTGAGCGTGTTTGAGCAGCATCTCCATCACCGAATCGGCGGTGAACGGTTGCTGACCCGTGAGCAACTCGAACGCGAGCACGCCGATGGCGTAGAGGTCCATCGCGGGGCCCACGATGCCTCCGTTGGCCTGCTCCGGAGCCATGTACGCGGGCGTACCCAGCATGATGCTCGCGCGGGTGGCGGGTGTGTGGCCCAGCACGCCGAGCTTCGCGATGCCGAAGTCGAGCAACTTCACGTAGCGCGACCCATCACGCTGGCGGCACAAGAAGATGTTCGACGGCTTCAGGTCGCGATGAATGACGCCCGCGGTGTGGGCCGATGACAAGGCTGAGAGCACCTCGTCGAGAATCACCAGCACGTCTTTGAGCGGCAGCCGATTGTTCTGTTTCTTGTACGTCGCGAGCACGGCCTCGAGCGGTTCGCCGTCGAGGTACTCCATGACGATGCACTGGCGGCCATCGGGCAGCTGGCCAAAGCCGAACACGTCGACGATGCCGCGGTGCCCGACCTTGTTCACCGCACGCGCTTCCGAGACGAGGCGCTCGACGACCTCGGGGTTGTCAGCGACTTCGTGGCGCAGCACCTTGATGGCGACGCGCTTGCCGATGACTGGTTGCTGGCCCTCGTAGACGATGCCCATGCCGCCCACGCCGAGGCGGCTCGTCACGCGGTACCCCGACACCTCGGAGCCGATGACCGGGTCTCTCAGGGACGTCGGCTCGAGGCCGGGTCCGTCGTTGTCGTCGTCGTCGGTCATCAGCTCAGGGCAGCGGGCGCAGGTAGATGTCGGTGAGGCCGTTGGTGTCCACGGGCGACATCGCGTCCGTCATGTCCATCGCTGCGAACTGCCCGTTGCGAGAGAGACGAACGCTGTTGCAACTGCTGCCCGTGCCCACTCGGGCGGTGATGGGCTGGGAGATGAGCGCAGTTCCGCTCGCCTTCCATACGTAGCAATCGCGTGCGGTGCCGTTGGGATCCCCTGCCACAAGGTTGGAGGCATCAGAGAGGAACGCCAGAGTGAGCCCGTCGTCGCTCAGGAACTGCGTGATGCTGGTTCCATTGGGCAAGCCGCCGCCCACTGCAGTCGTCACCAGGGTCGAGCTGCCATTCACCGAAGTGCGCCGATAGATGTCGTAGGTCGCGCGCTGGGTCGTGGTCGGCAGTTGGGTGCGAGTGGCGAAGAAAAGTGCGTTTCCGGCGTTGTTCGACATCAGGCCCGTGAACCCCGTGCGGTCTCCGGTTGAGTCACACGGGGGAACGCCGGTCGAATTGTCGAGCTCGAGTCGGGTGATGGCAGGCGTCGGGGACACCGACATGTCGACCAGGTAGGCCTGCGTGCAATTGTTTGGGTTCACGCCTGCGATGTACGCGAAGGTCGAGTGACCCACCCAACGACCGTTCCCGGAGAAGAAGAAGGCGGCGGTATTCGACCCGTTGCTCCCGCTCAATAGAGGAACAATCGTGCCCGTGGTCGTCACAGAGGCCATGCGCGGTGTGCTGGTCTGTCGGTCGTAGATGAAAATATCTGACTCGCCATTGTTGTCACCGGGGAATAGCCCGCTCATGCGCCCCGACCACATCACATAGCGGCCATCGCCCGAGAGGTAGCTTCCGCCGAACGACTCCGTGTTTCCGCTCGGCTGAACTCCGGCCGCCGACAACAGGCCGTACGTCCGTGCTCCAGTGGTCAGATCGACGACGATGGCATCGTTCCCGCCTCCGTTCGTATCGACAGGAAGCGCGACACCCGGAGTGATGTAGCTGACGAACCGTCCGTCGGCCGAGATGGAGCCACCAAACGCGCGCTGCGGCGATTCGATACCGCCCACACCAACCGAGATCCGGGTCGTGGTGCCGGTGCGCAGGTTGCGGAGAAACACGTCGGGCTGTCCGTTCGTGTCGTTGGGCACCAGGTTCGACGCCTCCGAAGTGAACACCACGAGCGTGCCCGAGTTGTCGACCGAGGGGTCGGTGCTATGTCCGTTGGCCGCTCCGCCATCCAGAGACACCGAGATGAGCACCGCTCCTGAACGGCACGAGGTGCCTGCAGTCTCACAGCCGTCGTTCGCGAGGTTGCCGTTGCAGTCGAGGAAGCCCGGGCTGCACACCGTCGTACAGCTTCCTGCAGCACACGCTGCTGCACCATTCGCTCCAGCCGTGCACGTCACCCCGCACGCGCCGCAATTCGAGACATCGGTCTGCACGTCGACACACACACCACTGCTCGCCGCGTTCGCCACACACAACGTGCGCCCGCCCGTGCAGCTCGCCGAGTCGACGTTGCGCGTCGACAACCGTGACACCTCGCACGCGTTCAGCGCCACATCGTCATAGATGCGCAGCTCGTCGAACGCGCCGCTGCCCGTCGAGTCGTACCCGCGGCCGGCCCAGTACGGAGTCGCCTTGGCGAAGTCGGCCACCGGCACTCCAGCGTCGACCGAGTACGTCAGCTGACCATCGATGTAGATGGCGTGCAGTCGGCCCTCGCGAGTCACGACGAGGTGATGCCACAAACCATCATCACGCCGCGCGGGGCTGGTGCCGTTGAGGGGCACGTACCGTGGGCCGTTGCCCTGGTCGAACTCGGCGCTGGCTCCGGCCGCGTTGCTGCGAATCGAGAGGAACGTGCCGCCACTGCCTTCGTTGCGATTGCCGAAAATCTCACCCATGCCGTTGGGCGCAGTGCCGAGGTACCAGAACGACACCGTGAGGTCGCGACCCGAGGCCGCGATGCTGTCCGGGGGCAGCTCGACGAAACGTCCGCCCGCCAACGGCGTGATGGAAGCCGCGGCACCAAAAGCTCCGGACGTCACGGCGCCCGCCACGGTGCTGCCCGTCGTCGACTGCTGGAAAGGACCAGCCGAGACGAAGCGGCCCGCCTTCGCGCCCGAACTTCCACCATCAGGCAGCATGCCGAAGCCACCCAGCAGGTTGCCCGCCACCGCCGTCGGAACGACCTCTTCGAACGTCCACTCCCGGCTCGGCCGCGTACGCACGCCGTGCTCGATGCGCAGCAAATCGAAGCGCGAGCTGCCCGCCGTCGGCGTGCCGTCGTTGTTGTTGCCGAAGACGACCTGCGACCCCGACGCCGCTCCGGGAATCGACGCCGAGACCAGCAGCTCGTTGGTCGCGCCCTTGTTGTGCACCGACAGCTGCGCGCGCGTGCCGTCGTCGAAGACCTCGAACACGACAGGCGCTCCAACCGCGAGCCCGCCATCGAACGCCGCCGTCGCCACCGACACGCCGTTGTTGCGAAGCTCGAGCTGATCAGGCTTCACGATGAACTCGACGCCCGAGTCGAGCTGAAACGCGCTGCCCGGTACGCCGCTGGTGCGAGTCCACACGTGGGCCCAGTCGTTGGCCACGCCGCTGGTGAACTCTCCGGTGATGCGCACGGCAGACGAGCTGGCGACCGCGTAGCTCTGCGCCGCCACCACGAGCGCGCTGCGATTGACGACGAGCTGACCCGCGGCGACCGAGACCTGCGCGCCGCCGTCGGCCGAGACGATTCTCCACTTGCCGGCGTTCGGCGCAGCGCCCGACGAGAAGTCGTCGAACGTGGCGGGGCGAATGCTGCCGAGGCAGCGGCCGAGCGTGCACGTGTCGGTGCCCGAGCACGCGTCACCGTCGTCACACGCGGCACCTTCGGCCTTCAGCGTTGCCGTGCAGCCACCATCGGCGGGAATGCAGACGCTCGTCTCGAAGCACGCAGTCGGGGTCGCGCACGTCGTGGGCGCGGTGCCGACGCAAGTACCGTTCTGACAGACATCGGTCGTCGTGCACGCGTTGGAGTCGTCACAGCTGCCGGTGCGGTTCTGGTATTCGCACGCGCCAGTGGTGGCGTTGCAGGTGCCGCCCGTCTGGCACGCGCCGGGCATCGGGCAGGTGCGCAGCGAGACGATGCAGCCCGCGTCGGTGGCGGTGACGATTTCACAGGGGTTCGCCGAGGCGATGCAGGTGCCGGCGTCGAGGCCCATCGTGGGGAACTGCACGCAGTTGCCCGCAGCGCAGTACTCGGTCGTGTTGCAGGTGCGGCCGCACATGCCGCAGTTGCGCGGGTCATTCTGCTGGTCGAAGCACGAGCCGTTGCAGCCCATCGTTCCCGTGGGGCAGGGCGGCGGGCCGGCGTCGACGACGAGCGCGCGGCAGTTGCCGGCCGTGCAGTACTCGCCCGTCGCGCAGGTGGTGGTGCAGTTGCCGCAGTGGCCCGGGTCGTTGCGCAGGTCGAAGCAGACGCCGTTGCACACCGAGAGCGGCGCCTGTCAGGTGACGCCGGCATCGCTCGAGCCGCCACCAAGCGTCGCGCAGGTGCCCATCACGCACGCTTCGTTGCTGCCACACGAGCGGCCGCAGGCGCCGCAGTTCGTCGGGCTCGAGCGCGTGTCGACGCACTGGCCGCCGCACGTCGTCTGGCCCGTCGCGCACGAGGCGACACAGGCTCCGGCGGTACAGGCGCTGCCTGCGGCGCACGCGTTGCCACAGGCCCCGCAGTGCCGGCGGTCGTTCTGGGTGTCGACGCAGACGCCGTCACACGTCGTGCAGGGGGTCGGTGCCGGGCCAACGCACGCAGAGAAGACGGACAACACCAGCACCGCAGCGAGCGGTGTTCCACGCAGGCGAATCGTCACGAGAGTCTCCCCAGTGAAAGCGTTCGCAGCCTAGCGTTCGAGCCAGGCAGTTCGAGAAAATGCAGTCTGCTTTCGCGTGCTTCCGCGTCACGTCAGTCGAGCGGGCAGTTCGGCGCGCGGGGCAGGGTGCTACAAGGCGCTGGCTTCTCGAAGCCGCAGCTTCGAGTGGAGGGGACCCCCGCGGTGATCGTTCGCAAGTACCTGAAGCTATCGGTCGTCGCGCGAGTGCAGGGCCCACGTGTGCTGGTGGCCGCTGGGTGGGCTTTGTTACTCGTGGGGCTCTTCGAGTTCCTGCCTGCGCCGTGGCTCTCGGTGCCGAACACGGCGGTGGGCCCGATGGCGACGGCGTTGGCCATCTTCCTCGCGTTTCACAACAACGGCTCGTACGACCGCTGGTGGGAGGCGCGAAAGCAGTGGGGCCAGCTCGTGAACTCGAGCCGCAGCTTTGCGCGCCAGGTGAAGTCGTTCGTCGACGATGGCGCCGTGCACCAGGAGCTGATCCACCGGCAGATCGCCTTCGTGCACGCGCTGCGGTTTCACCTGCGCAAGCAGGCTGATCAGCTGCACGAGCTCGAGCCGCTGTTGCCGAAGGGTGAGCTCGATGCCGTGAAGAAGGCCAACAACGTTCCGCTCGCGCTGATGCAGCGGCAGTCAGACCGGCTCAAGGCGCTGCGCGCATCGGGAGCGCTCTCTGACTTTCGCGCGGTGCAGCTCGACCAGACGTTGACCGACCTCGCCAACGTTCAGGGCGCGTGCGAGCGGATCAAGAACACGCCGCTGCCGAGACAGTACGAGTTCTACACGCGGCTGTTCGTCTACTTCTTCGTCCTCATTCTGCCGGCGACGATGCTCGAGTCGTTGGGCTGGCGCACGCCGCTGTTCACCGTGCCGACGAGCTTCTTGTTCTTCGCGCTCGAGGGCGTCGCGTCGGTGAACGAAGACCCGTTCGAGAACCGAATTCAAGACACGCCGATGACGGCGCTGAGCCGCACCATCGAGATCAACCTGCGTGAGCTGAACGGCGAGCGAGACCTGCCCCCGCCGCTGCAACCCGTCGATGGCTACCTGATGTGAGTGGAGCGCCCGTCATGAACCCTCCTGTTCCTCCTGCCGAGCTGCCCCTCGCCGAGCGCCTCGTGCGCGTGAACTTCACCGAGCGTCGCGTGCGCAACGCGGCCGGCGTGCCGCTGGTGCCGCCCGAGTACGCGGCCGACACCGGCAAACGCGTGGCGCTCATCGACGTGCGCGACGAAGGCGACCTCGTCGGCCCGCTTGGCCACATTCCCGGCGTGGTGCACGTGCCGCTCGCCGACGTGGCGCGCATTCCGTCGGTGTTGGGGCTCGACCAGGTCACGGTGCTCATCTCGAATCACACCGACCGCGCGGGCCGGGCGGCGCTGTTCCTCGAGGCGCTCGGCATGCCCTACGTCGCCGCGATGGAGGGCGGCATGGCGGTGTGGAAGGCGATGGGGTTCTCGACCTCGCGGCTCACGCTGTTCAAAGACCGGCCGCTCAAGAAGCTCGACCCGCCGCCTCCACCACCGGCCGACGGGTTCCTCACCCGCGAGATGATTCACGCGCATGTGGGCCGACGAGGCAGCGTGAAGTGGATGACGCTGGCCGCGTTCCTGACTCGAGGCCGCAGGAGCTGCGTCGATGGCCGTGACGACCACGGCGTCATCGGCACGCCGGGCGGAGACACCGGTGAGCTCGCGCTCGCGCTGGCGGCCTACGAAGCGGCGACGGGCGTGACGCTCGAGCAGCACCACATCGACGCGCTCGTGCAGGCGTGGCTCGACACCTTCGGCCGCTTCTACCTGCACAGCGACACGCCGACGGTGAACGCGCTCATTCCGAAGCTGCGCGCCGACCCGCGGCTGACGAAGATTCTCGAGCCGCTCTCGCAGCCGATGCAGTGGCGCACGTTTCTCAAGGGGCCGCCGGTCGAAGCACGGGAGCCGTTGCTCGACTGGTACACGAAGCCCGAAGCGATGGGCTGTGGCCACCTGAAGCTGATGACGCTGCACCCCGAGACGTACGGCGTGCGGCCCGGGCTGGTGCCGCAGGTGCTGCGCGCGTTCTGGAGCACGCGGTGGAAGGGCGCTCCAGAGCCCGAGTACGTGGTGCTTGGCGGCAGCCACGGCGAAGGCGCGGTGGTGAACGTGACGCTCGACGAGAAGCTGTGGACGTTCAGCAAGGTGCCGCTGCTGTCGCCGAGCGTCGACGGCCTGCAGATGTTCGTGAACCACCCGCAGGTGGCCAGACAGCTGCGCTCGCACGTCGCCGAGTTCCTCTTGCGCGTGGAGTCGCTGTTGCCCGCGGTGCCGAGCCAACGCAACGCGCTGGTCGACAAGGTTCACGAGCTGGGCCAGCGCCACCTCGAGGCGACGCTCGGCGTGTTGGCGTCAGGCCTGCCGATGTTCGAGGTGCAGTTTCACGGCGGAGATGACTTCTCGGTCACCGAGCTGGCAAAGGCCGACCCGTCGAAGCGCAAGAGTCATTGAGCCGTACGCTTTGACCCACCCCACGCGCCGCGAGGAAGTCGGTTCGGCCCCGTGGCGGAGTAGCGTGTCGCCCGATGCGTTCCACCGCGCTGCTGCTCGTCGTGCTCGCTGGCTGTGGCGAAGAGGCTGATCAGCCCGGGCGGCTGCAGCAGGCGCTCTCGTCGGGCGTGGTGATCAGCGAAATCTACGGCGGCGGCGGCTCGACCGGAGCGCCCTTCGACTCCGACTTCATCGAGCTGTTCAATCGCGGCGGCAGCACCGTCACCCTCGACGGGTGGACGTTGCAGGTCGCGACCGAGACGAGCTCGACGTGGAACGCGGTGGCGCTGAGCGGCTCCATCGACGCGGGCCAGTCGTACCTCGTGCGCATGGGCGCGACGGGCCTCACTGGCGCTCCCTTCGCGGCCG
>JAEUJR010000570.1 GCA_016793585.1 Archangium sp. | reverse complement strand
GCGAGCTGGGCCTCCTGGCCGAGGTGCGTGTCGAAGCCGCCCAGTTCAGTCGCCGCGATCGAGAGCCCGACGTCGGCGTGAACGAGCCGGGTGATGTCCTGCAGCCGTCTCGCGAGCTGCGACTTCGGCCAGACGGCGCCGTTTTGCGGAGGCCGTTCAGCGAGCCCGTCGTGATTCACCTTCGCGACCGAGTCGAACGCCTCCTGCCCCGAGGTGCGCAGCGCCTCGTCGACGGCCTGGTCGTAGAGCGCCTCGAACGTCGCGGCGGCCACGTCACCACCGGCCACGCGAAAGTCCTTCAGCGACGGAAACGCGAGCGCCCGCGAGTCACCGCCCATCGAGAGCGGCAGCGCGTTCTGCACGGCCACCATCGAGAACGGAGACGCAGGCAGCTCGCGGCCCGCACGGTTGAGCCAGCCCTCGGGCGCACGTCGGCCCGGCGTTCCCGACTCGAGGAAGTCTTGCGCTTCGAAGTGACTGCGCGGCGCGTTCGGCAGGCCTGTGGCGTGAACGATGGCCAGCTGCTTCGCGCGAAAGAGCGACTCGAGCGGCGCCATCGACGGGTGAAGGCCGAACATCGAATCGAGCGGCAGCCCCTTCACCTTCAGCGACGGCCGCAGTGGCGCGTACTGAGGGTCACCGAGCGGCGGCACCATCGACAAGCCATCGACGCCACCACGCAGGAAGACGATGACGAGCGTCTTCTTCGAGGGCGTCTGGGCGAAGACGGGCGCGGCTCCGAACGCGGCGAGCGACTGAATCAACCGGCGACGGGAGATCATTGTGCCTGGAACTCCGGGGAGCCGAGCAGCAGCCCCACCACCTTCGAGACGTCGAGGCGCCGTTCGTCGAGCGACTCGTCAGGCCCCAACGCGCGCGTCACCGTGGCGAGCGTCGCCTTCGATGCGGGCCGGCCCAGCACCTGCTCCGCGATGCGTTCGACGCTGGATTCCCTCGGCGGCAGCTGCACCACCACACCAGGAACTCGGCCCGTCGCGAGCCTCAGCCCGAAGTTGATGCGCGAGACGAGGGCGCCGGCCGAGATCCACGCGGCGGCGTCTTCGCGATAGCCGGTCGGCGGAGCACACCGGTACAGCGGCTGGCCCAGCACCTCGAGCGCCGCCGCGAGCGGCCGTTGCGCCTCATCGAGCGTGCCGACGGCGCGAACCGAGGCGACGACGAACTCGAACGGGGTGCGCGTCTTGGTCGCGGCGGAGCTCCAGAACTCGGGGCTCTCGACGATGGCGCGATAGGTGGAAGGCAGATCGCCGTCGGTCGAGAGGAACACGGCCGCGACGCGATCGACCAGCGCGGGCGAGGGCGAATCACTCACCAGGCGCTGACACAGCTTCGTCGCCAGGTGCTTCGCGGTCGCAGGGTGGCGCGCGAGGAAATCGAGGAGCCGCTCTCCGTCGTCGCGACCGAGGCCGGCAGGCAGTGAGAGCCCGAACACCGACTTCGCGCCGTCATCGTGCGCGAGCGCGTGAAACTCGAACTGGCCGAAGTCCTTCTGGCGCGGGCGAATCTCGGCGCCCCACCCCGTCAACGCGCGCGCTGCTTCACGAACGTCTTGCTGCGTGTAGCCCGCGTTCACGCCGACGGTGTGCAGCTCGAGCAGCTCGCGGGCGTAGTTCTCGTTGAGGCCCATGACGCGCGGCTCGTCGTCGTCGTCCTTCTTCCGCGCGGGCAGCGTGAACCCGTCACGCACCGACATCCAGTTGTCGAGGTACCAGAGCATCGCCGGGTGCTTCGCCGTGGCGCCCAGCAGGTCGCGAAAGCGGCCGAACACGTATGGACGAATCGCCTCGCGCTCATAGGCGTTCACCATCCACCGCACGCGGCTCTTCTCGGCCGAGACGTTGAAGTGGTTGAACCAGAAGTCGACCATCACCTCTTCGAACTGCCGCTTCGAGTTCGCCGCGCGCAGCAGCTTCGCCTGCGTGAGCTCGATGAGGAGCTGCCGCGGAAGCTCGTCGGGGTTCTCTTTCGCCATCGCCTTCGCCTGCGCTTTGCCCGCTTCGGTCTTCACGTCGACGCCGAGCGCCTTCAGCTTCTGCTGCGGCCGCGGGTACTCGCGAATCGACTCCGCCACCGTGAGGTTCAGCGTCTTGAAGCCCGAGAGCCGCTCGGTCATCGCCGGGTCTTCGCCGGGCGCGAGCTGCTCCGAGAGCCACCGCTCGAGCCCCATCGCCTCGAGGCGCTGGCGATCACCCGGTGAGGGGCCGAAGGCGAGCCGGTTGAGCGCGTGGGTGGTGCGCTGGGTGGAGGACAAGGTGGTGGGCGGCAGGGAGAGGGCCGTGGCGTGGGGCGGAGCAGCCGGCGTCGACGCACAGCTCACCAGCGCCAGCAGCACCACGAAGCGGGTCATGCAGTGTCGAACACCCGAGTCCCTATTCGGTTGGCCTGATTGCATCGAGGCCTTGTTAAAGTCATTATGACTCTATGCCTCGATTCCTTCCGCGCCCCGACGAGCCGCTCTCCTGGCGAAACCCGCTCGTGGTGACGCTCGAGTCGGTGCTCTCGGCTGACGAGTGCGCAGCGCTGATCGACCGAATCGAGACGCTGGGGCCCGAGCCCGCTCCAGTCTCGACCGGCCGGGGCACGGTGATGATGCCGGAGCTTCGCAACAACGACCGGGTGATGTTCGACGACCCGACGCTCGCGTCGCTGCTGCTTCAGCGGGTGCAGGCCCAGGTGCCGGCGCGACTCGACAGCGACTGGGTGCTCAGCGGAGCCAATGAACGCCTGCGCTGCTACCGCTACCGCCCCGGCCAGCGCTTCCGCCCCCACTTCGATGGCTGCTTCGAGCGGAGTGAAACCGAACGCAGCTTCCTCACTTTCCTCGTCTATCTGAATACTTGCGAAGCTGGCGGGGCCACGCGGTTCAACGACCTCGAGCTCGACGTTCAGCCTTCGACCGGAGCCGCCCTTCTGTTCAACCACCACCTGCTCCACGAAGGCGCCCCGGTTCTGGCAGGCCTGAAGTACGTCGTCAGAACCGACCTGCTGTACCGCCACGCGCCTGATTTCTCAGTAAATTCATGAGCAAGACGCACCGCGTTGCGTGGGGCTAGTCCCGTTGTGGGGTTGGGCTAAGGCCGCTCGGCATGAGTGACGTTCCGCAAGCCGCCTCGCCGTCCACGCCGCCCGCGGCGGGTGCTGAGGTGGCGCCTGCTCCGAAAGAGCCTCCCTCACCCGCCTCTCCAGCTGGGCAGGCTGGCGGTCACGCGACGCACGGGCACCCCAAGAAGCTGCTGCCGCTGGCCATCGGCGCGCTCGGCATCGTCTATGGCGACATCGGCACCAGCCCCCTCTACGCGGTGGCCGAGTGCTTCGCGAAGAAGGAGGTGAACGGCCAGCTCGAGACCGTTCACCACGCGCTCGAGGTGAACCAGGCGTCGGTGCTGGGCATCTTGAGCCTCGTCTTCTGGTCGCTCGTGATGGTGGTGGCCGTGAAGTACCTCGGCTTCATCATGCGGGCCGACAACAAGGGCGAAGGCGGCATCTTCGCGCTGCTGGCCCTCATTCCCGGCAAAGACGCGGGCGGCATGGGGCGGGTGGCGGTGGTGCTGGCGGCGCTGTTCGGCGCGGCCCTGCTCTATGGCGACGGCATCATCACCCCGGCCATCTCGGTGCTCTCGGCAGTCGAAGGCATCGGCGTGGCGACCCACGCGCTCGACAAGGCGGTGGTGCCCATCACCTTCGTCATTCTGCTCACCCTCTTCCTCGTGCAGCGTGGCGGCACTGATCGCATCGGCCGCGCCTTCGGGCCGGTGATGGTCGCGTGGTTCGCCGCCATCTCGGTGCTGGGCCTCGTCGCCATCACCAAGAACCCCGACGTGCTCGAGGCCGTCAACCCCGCCTACGCCATTGGCATCTTCAAGCTCGACCCGATGCGTGCCTTCCGCGTGTTGGGCAGCGTGGTGCTGTGCATCACCGGAGGCGAAGCGCTGTACGCCGACATGGGCCACTTCGGCGCGCGGCCGATTCGCATCACCTGGTTCGTCTTCGTGTTGCCGGCGCTCATGCTGAACTACTTCGGCCAGGGCGCGTACCTGCTCTCGAATGGCTGGGTCGAGAAGCCGTTCTGGGCGCTGGTGCCGGAGCCGCTGCTGTACCCGATGGTGGGCCTCGCCACGGCGGCCACCGTCATCGCGTCGCAGGCCCTCATCTCGGGTGCGTTCTCGCTGACGCGGCAGGCGGTGCAGCTCGGCTACATGCCGCGCGTCACCATCGTGCACACCTCGGAGAAGAACGAAGGGCAGATCTACATCCCCGAGGTGAACCAGGCGCTGATGGTGGCGTGCCTCTCGCTCGTGCTCGTCTTTCAGGAGTCGACGAAGCTGGCCGCGGCGTACGGCATCGCCGTGACTGGCACGATGAGCATCACGTCGATCGTCTACTTCGTCGTCATCACGCGCAACTGGGGCTGGAAGGTGACGCGCGCGCTGCCGCTGCTGCTGCTCTTCCTCACGTTCGACGTGCCGTTCTTCGCAGCGAACGTGCTCAAGTTCTTCGACGGTGGCTGGTTCCCCATCGCCATCGGCGTCGTCATGTACTCGTTGATGACGACGTGGAAGCGCGGGCGCTTCGAGCTCGCCCAGCGGTTCAACACCTCGGTGATGCCGGTGACGGCGCTGCTGGAGGATCTCGAGGCCACCAAGCCCTACCGCGTTCGCGGCACGGCGGTCTTCATGTCGGGCAACCCCGAAGGCACTCCGCCCGTGCTGCTGCACCACCTCAAACACAACCAGGTGCTGCACCGGCAGGTGGTGTTGCTGTCGATCATCTACATGGAGATTCCCTACGTCTCGAAGGACGAGCAGCTCGAGGTCGAGAGCCTGGGCAACGGCTTCTTCCGCGTGGTGTGGCGCACGGGCTTCATGGAGACCCCGAACGTTCCGCACATTCTCGTGCGCGCGCGAGAGCTGGGGCTGGTGGCCGAGCCGTCGACGACGAGCTACTTCCTTGGGCGCGAGACGCTGCTCACCAACGGCAAGTCGACGATGATGCACTGGCGCAAGACGCTGTTCGCCTTCGTGTCGCGCAACGCGCTGCCGGCCACGAGCTACTTCGGGCTGCCGCCCGGGCGGGTCGTCGAGCTGGGCATGCAGGTCGATCTCTGACGATCAGTCGGCGCGGTCGCGCAGCCGGTAGCCGATGCCGGTCTCGGTGGTGAGCCACCGGGGCCGCGCGGGTTCGGGTTCGATCTTCCGCCGCAGCTCGGCCATGTGCACGCGCACGGTGTGAGCCTGGGTCTCCGACGTCTGGCCCCAGACCTCCTTGAGCAGCTGACGGTGGGTGAGCACCTTGCCCGCGTGGCGGGCCAGCGCCGCGAGCAGCTTGAACTCGGTCGGCGTGAGGTGCACCTGAACGCCCTCGCGCGAGACCTCGTGGCGGGCGAGATCGATGTGCAGGGGGCCCACGTCGAAAGACGTCTGCGCGGCGCCCTCGCCCAGCTGCTGCTTCGAGCGCAGCGCGACCCGCAGGCGAGCCAACAGCTCGGCGTTGTCGAAGGGCTTGGTGAGGTAGTCGTTCGCCCCCGCATCGAGCGCGGCCACCTTGTCGTCGACCTGCCCGCGGGCCGACACGACGATGATGGGCACCTGGCTCCACTCCCGAATGCGCTGGGTGACGACGAGGCCGTCGAGATCGGGCAGGCCGAGATCGAGGATGACGGCGTCGGGCGAGTGGCTGGCGGTGAGCGTCAACGCCTCCGCCCCCGTCTCGGCCTCGATGACGCGGTGATCTCTTCCTTCGAGCGCGGCCTTGAGGAACCGGCGCAGCGGCTTTTCGTCGTCGACGACGAGAATGGTGGTGGTCACGCGCGCACCTCGGAGCGAGGCAAGGTGAGCACGAACGCCGCGCCGCCGCCCGGAGCATTCGCCACGCGCACCGCGCCGCCGTGCGCTGCCATGATGCTCTTCACGATGGCGAGGCCCAGCCCCACGCCCTGGCCTTCGTCGCCGCGCACAAACCGATCGAACACCTTCGACGCGAGCTTCGCCGCCACGCCAGGGCCGTGATCTCTCACCTCGAGCTCGAGCACCTCGGCGTTCACGCGCGCGTTCACCTCGATGGGAGTTCCATCGGGGGTGTACTTCGCCGCGTTCTCGAAGAGGTTCACGAAGACCTGCTCGAACAGCAGCGCGTCGACGTTCACCAACGACAGCTCGGGCACGGCCGTCACCGTCACCTTGCGCGAACCGAGCACGCGCTCGAGCCGCGTCGCCGCCGAGGCCACCAGCTCCTCGAGCGGCACGAGCTCGCGTTTGACGACGACCGCGCCAGACTCGAGCCGCGTCATCTCGAGCAGGTTGCCGATGAGCCGCTCGAGCCGCGCGCTCTCGTCTTCGATGGTCTGCAGCAGCTCGCGGCGACCGGCCTCTTCGAGCTTCACGAGGGGGTCACGCAGCGTGTTCGCCGCGCCGGTGATGGCCGAGAGCGGCGTGCGCAGATCGTGAGAGACGGTGCTGAGCAGCGTGGCGCGAAGCTCTTCGGCCTTGGCGCGAACGCCGGCCCGCTGCGCGTCGAGAGAGAGCCTGGCGCGCTCGAGCGCGAGGGCGGCCGGCTGCACGAAGGCGTCGACGAAGGCCCGCGCCGAGGGCTCGAACCCCTGGGCCGACGGCTTCAAGACCAGCACACCGAGCACGGCGTCTCCCGACGCGATGGGGAAACAGATGATGCCAGCGCCGGGCAGCGTCTCGGTGCCGAGCCCGGCGACCCGGCGGTGATCGAGCACCCAGCGCACGACGGCTTTGTCCGAGGTGCCGAGGCTGAAGCCGCTCGAGTGGGTGTGCAGCACCATGGCCGCGAAGTGCGGCTGCAGCACCACGCCGGCGTCGCAGCCGAAGACCTCGATGGCACGCCGCGAGAGCGCGAGCGCCATCTCGTCGGGCACGAGGGTCTGCGCGAGGTCGCGGCTGAGGGCGTACAGCGCCGAGGTGCGGTTCTCGCGATCGCGCGAAGCCCGCTCCTGCCGGCGAACGCGGAAGGTGAGCGTGCTGATGACGAGCCCGACGGTGAACATCATCGCGAAGGTGAGCACGTGCGTCGCGTCGCTCACGGCGAAGGTGAACAACGGCGGCACGAAGAAGAAGTCGTAGGCCGCGACCGAGAGCGCGGCGGCGATGATCGAGGCCGTGCGCGAGAAGCGTGCGCTGACGCCCATGATCGACAGCAGGTACAGCATCACCTGGTCTTGCAGCGTGAAGACGTTTCGCAGCGCGAAGCCGGCTCCGGTGACGACGGCGACAGCGATGACGGCAGCGCCGATGCCGGCCCAGTCCTGCTCCGCGCGCTGATGCTCGGGAGCCTTCGCCGCAGGCTGGCTTCCGGTCGAGATGAGGTGCAGCTGAAGGCCCGCGCCCCGCGCGAGCAGCTCGTCGACGGGTGAAGGGTTGAGCCGGTCTCTGAGCCTCGCGTGAGAAGGCGTGCCCATCACGAGGTGGCGCGCGCCGACCCGCTGGGCGGCGGTGATCAACGCGTCGGCCACCGCAGGGCCATCGAGGCGTTGCACGCTCGCCCCGAGCGACTCGGCGAGCTTGAGGTGCTCGTCGAGCCGCTGCGCGTCGTCGGGAGCGATGGGCACGCCCGCGGGGTTCTCGACCCAGACGACGTGCCAGGGCGCATGCAACGCATCGGCGAGCCGCCGGCCCGCGCGCACCACCTCGGCCGACGTGGGCGACGGGCCGATGCACACGAGCACGCGGTCGGTCGAACCGGTGGAGCCGCGCAGCACCTGCTGCTCTCGAAGCTGCGTCAGCTCGGCGTCGACGCGTTCGGCCGTTCGGCGCAGGGCGAGCTCACGCAGCCCGATGAGGTTCTGTCGCTGAAAGAAGTGCTGCGCCGCGCGCGAGGCCTGCTCGGGGAGATAGACCTTCCCCTGCTCGAGCCGCTCGAGCAGCTCGTCGGGAGGCAGGTCGACGAGCTCGATGTCGTCGGCGCGATCGAGCACCGAGTCAGGCACCGTCTCGCGCACCACCACCCCGGTGAGCTGCTGCACGACGTCGTTGAGGCTCTCGACGTGCTGCACGTTGAGGGTCGTGTGCACGTCGATGCCAGCATCGAGCAGCTCGAGCACGTCTTGAAACCGGCGCTCGTGGCGGCTGCCCGGCGCGTTCGTGTGCGCGAGCTCGTCGACCAGCACCACGCCGGGTCTGCGGGTGAGCGCCGCGTCGAGATCGAACTCGTCGAGCTTCACGCCACGATGCTCGAGCGCTCGCCTCGGCAGGGCCTCGAGGCCTTCGAGCAGCGCTGCGGTCTCGGTTCGGCCGTGGGTTTCGACGCAGCCGACGACCACGTCAGTGCCTCGCGCACGCAGCCGTCGCGCGCTCTCGAGCATCGCGTACGTCTTGCCCACGCCTGGAGCGAACCCGAAGAAGATCTTGAGCTGGCCGCGCGCCTGTTCACGCTCGGACTGCACGCGCTTGAGCAGCGCATCGGGATCTGGCCGCTCCACGTCCGTCATTGCGAGGCAGGTTCCTTCATCAGGGCGAGGTTCAACGCCAGCACGTTGACACGCGGCGATCCGAGCGGCGAGCGGATCGACAGGCGCTCCACCAGGGCGGCCACACGCGCCTCGTCGAGGTGGCGCGCCCTGGCGACACGGGGAACCTGAAAGAGCGCGGCCGAGAGCGACACGTCAGGGTCGAGCCCGCTGCCTGACGCGGTGACGAGATCGACCGGCACCGCCCTGCCCGCCTCGCCGAGCGCCGCGACCCGCTCGGCCACGGCCTGCTTCAGCGTGGGACTCGACGGGCCCAGGTTGCTGCCTGACGAAGCAGCCCCATTGTACGGCGGGGTGGTGGCCGACGGGCGACTCCAGAAGAACCCGGCCGATGTGAAGGATTGGCCGATGAGCGACGAGCCGACAGCCTTGCCATCGACGACGACGACGCTGCCGTTCGCCTGCTCCGAGAAGAAGGTCTGCGCGAGCCCGGTGATGGCGGCGGGGTACATGAGCCCGCAGACGAGCGTGAAGAAGGCGAGCAACGAGAGCGCGGGACGAAGCATGGCAGCACCTCACGACACGCCCATCGCCGCGAGCGTCGCGTCGATGAGCTTGATGAAGGGAAACGGCAACAGCAGCCCACCGAGGCCGTAGACGAGCAGGTTTCGGCGCAAGAGCTCGGGCGCCGGCGCGGGCCGCACGGTGAGCCCACGCAGCGCGATGGGAATGAGCCCGACGATGATGAGTGCGTTGAAGATGACCGCCGACAACACGGCCGTCGTCGGAGAGTGCAGGCGCATCACGTCGAGCGCGGCGAGCGAGGGGTACGTGCCGACGAACGCCGCCGGAATGATGGCGAAGTACTTCGAGACGTCGTTCGCGATGCTGAAGGTCGTCAGCGCGCCGCGAGTCATCAGCAGCTGCTTCCCGATGCGCACGACCTCGAGCAGCTTGGTCGGGTTCGAGTCGAGGTCGACCATGTTGCCTGCCTCGCGCGCCGCCTGCGTGCCGCTGTTCATCGCGACCGCGACGTCGGCCTGCGCGAGCGCCGGAGCGTCATTCGTGCCATCGCCCGTCATCGCGACGAGGTGCCCCTCTGCCTGGTACTTGCGAATGAGCGCGAGCTTCGCCTCCGGTGTGGCCTCTGCGAGGAAGTCGTCGACGCCAGCTTCGGCCGCGATGGCAGCCGCCGTGAGTGGGTTGTCACCGGTGACCATCACCGTCTTGATGCCGAGGCGGCGCAGCTCGACGAAGCGCTCGCGAATGCCAGCCTTCACGACGTCTTTCAGCTGAACGACCCCGACGATGCGCGCGTTCTCGGCGACCAGCAGCGGCGTGGCCCCCTGGCGTGCGACGTCCTCCACCGCGCGACGGGTCTCGGGCGAAACCTGACCGCCTGCTTCGGTGACCCAGCGCTCGATCGCATCGGAGGCCCCTTTTCGAATGCGCCGCGGCCCCAGGTCGACCCCGCTCATTCGCGTCTGCGCGGTGAAGGTGACGAACTGCGCTCCCGAGGCGTCAGGCGTCGCGGCCTTCTTCGAGTCAGCGAGCGCGACGATGCTCTTGCCCTCGGGCGTCTCGTCGGCGAGCGAGGCCAGGCGCGCGACCGAGGCGAGCTCGAGCTCGGTCGCCCCCGGAGCCGGAAGGAAGGCCCACGCCTGCCGATTGCCGTGCGTGATGGTGCCGGTCTTGTCGAGCAGCAGCACGTCGACGTCACCGGCCGCCTCGACGGCACGCCCCGACGTCGCGAGCACGTTGGCTTGAATCAGACGATCCATGCCGGCGATACCGATGGCCGAGAGCAGCCCGCCGATGGTGGTGGGAATGAGGCAGACCAGGAGCGCGACCAGCACCGTGAGCGTGACGACGGCGCCGCTGCCCGAGGCGGTGACCGCGTACGACGAGAACGGCCGAAGCGTGACGGTGGCGAGCAGGAAGATGAGCGTGAGACCGGCAAGCAAGATGTCGAGCGCGATCTCGTTCGGTGTCTTCTGCCGCTTCGCTCCCTCCACCATGCCGATCATGCGGTCGAGGAACGTCTGGCCCGCCTCGACCCGAATGCGCACCACGAGCCAATCGCTCAACACGCGCGTGCCTCCGGTGACGGCGCTGCGATCGCCACCGCTCTCGCGAATCACGGGAGCCGACTCTCCGGTGATGGCGCTCTCGTCGACCGACGCCACGCCTTCGAGGATCTCACCGTCGCTGGGAATGATGTCGCCCGCTTCCACCAGCACGACGTCGTCTTTGCGCAGCGTCGAAGACGAGACCTGCTCGACGGCGGCGCCATGCCGTGGCTCCGCGAGCCGTTTGGCCATCACGTCCTTACGGGCCGCGCGGAGCGACTGCGCCTGCGCCTTGCCACGCCCCTCGGCCATCGCCTCGGCGAAGTTCGCGAACAGC
This sequence comes from Archangium sp., assembly GCA_016793585.1. Next base: position 6,828 of record JAEUJR010000570.1, on the reverse strand, counting down.
ACGGTGAACCAGAGCCAGATCGCCACGGCCAGCGTGAACGGCCACGGCGCATCACCGGCGCCGGTGAACAGCGCGTGAACGAAGAGCAGCGTGGTGAAGGCGCTGCCCAGCTCGACCACGAACATGACCGGGTTCTTGATCATGCGCGCCGGAGACAGCTTTCGCAGCGAGTCCACCAGCGCCTGCTTGACGATGGCGGGCTCGAACAACGCGCGCGACGAGATGGAAGACATGAGCGCCTCAGCGGGAAAAGTGCTCGGCGATCGGCCCGAGGGCCAATGCCGGCACGAAGGTGAGCGCTCCGACGAGCGCGACGACGAACGCGAGCAGCACGACGAACAGCGGGCCGTGGGTCGGCAACGTTCCGCTCGACGGGGGGACGCGACGTTTCGACGCGAACGACCCAGCGAGCGCGAGCACGGGCACGATGACCCAGTACCGGCCGACCAGCATCACGATGCCAATCGCGATGGCATAGAAGGGGCCGTTCACGGTCAGCCCGCCGAACGCCGAGCCGTTGTTGTTCGCGCCCGACGAGAACGCGTACAGCATTTCACTGAACCCGTGCGCGCCGCCGTTGCCGAGCGCAGCGACACCTTCGGGAAGGACGCAGGCGACGGCGGTGCCGAGCAGCACGGCGGCCGACGGAAACAGCACCGCGAGCGACGCCATCTTCATCTCGAACGCGCCGACCTTCTTGCCCAGGTACTCGGGCGTGCGGCCCACCATCAGCCCCGCGATGAAGACCGCGAGCACTGCGTAGACGAGCAGGCCGTACAGGCCGCTGCCCACACCGCCGAACACGACCTCGCCCAGCTGCATGAGCCACATCGGCCCCAGCCCACCGAGCGGCGTGAAGCTGTCGTGCATGGCGTTGACCGAGCCGTTCGACGCTGCGGTGGTGGCCACGGCCCAGAGCGCGCTGGCCCCGACCCCGAAGCGCACCTCTTTGCCTTCCATGTTGCCGCCGCTGACGTCGACGCCTGCAATCGAGAGCGCCGTGGTGGGCTGGTGCTCGGCCCAGATGGTGAGCGCCGCGAGCGGAACGAAGAGCGCCACCATCGTCGCGTACAGCGCCCAGCCCTGCCGGCGATCGCGCACCAGCTGGCCGAACGAGAAGCACAGCGCCGCGGGGATGAGCAGAATCGCCAGCAGCTCGAGCAGGTTCGTCGCCGGCGTGGGGTTCTCGAACGGGTGCGCGCTGTTCACGTTGTAGAAGCCGCCGCCGTTCGTCCCGAGCTGCTTGATGGCGACCTGCGAGGCGACGGGGCCTCCTGCCAGCGTCTGCTCCACGCCCTCGAGCGTCGACACCTTCACGTTGGCCGCAAACGTCTGCACGACGCCCTGCGAGGCGAGCCCGAGCGCGAGCACCACGCTCAGCGGCAACAGCACGAACAGCGTCGAGCGTGAGAGGTCGACCCAGAAGTTCCCCAGGCCCGGTGCCTTCTCGGCGCGCAAGCCGCGAACGAGCGCGGTCAACACCGCGATGCCGGTCGCGGCCGACACGAAGTTCTGCGTCGTGAGCGCCACCATCTGCGTGAGGTGGCTCATGGTCGTCTCGCCCGCGTAGGCCTGCCAGTTCGTGTTACTGGCGAAGCTCACTGCAGTGTTGAAAGCCACCTCAGGACCGACCCCTGGCAACTGTGCAGGATTGAGCGGCAACACGCCCTGCAGTCTCTGAACCATGTACACAGCAAGCAGGCCGAGCAGATTGAACACGAGCACGCCGGCCGCGTAGCGAGGCCACGTCATCGACTCGGCCGCGTCGACGCCCGCCAGCCGGAACAACAGTGACTCGAACTTCCGCAACGGTGCCGGCAGGTCACCCTCCAGCACGAGCGCGATGAAGCGGCCGAGCGGTACGGCGAGGAGCGTGAGCCCCAGCAGGAAGAAGACCAACAACCCGAACGAGGCGCTCATGACAGCCTCTCGGGAAACATTAGCGCGATGCCCAGGTAGACGAACAACCCGGCCGCCAGAGCGCCCCCGAGCCACAACAGCGCGCTCATGACGACACCTTCTGGAAGAGCACCACCAGGCCCCAGGTGAGCGCGAAGAACAGCAACGTTCCGACGACGAGCACGAGCTCCATCACGACCTCCGCAGCAACTGGGCGATGGCGAACGCCGCGATGAGCAACCCCAGGCTGCTCTCCGCACCAAGCGGCGCTCCGACGGCCAGGGCATGAACGCCCGGCAAGACGCCAATCACGAGCACGGCCCACATCGCCGCTCGTTGAGCAGACACGCGCGCCATGACCTGGCTCACAGTTTGATACCGAGCGAAACCGTGAACCGGTCTTCTGTGTTGCGCAGGTCGGGCGCCCAGCCCTCGACCGCCGAGCCGGGAGCACCCTGATTTCCACCAGGAGGCGTCACCCCGCCCGGCCCCGTGAAGTACGGCACGCTCGCGGCGCGATGGTTGTATTCGAAGACGAACTTCACGAACTCGACCGGCGAGAAGTCAGCCGAGACCTGCGTGTCCCACGCCTGGTAGCGGTCTCCTGGATTGGCGGTGAAATACGGGGTGCCCGATGACGCGGTGGCCCCGTTGATCGGCGGCAACAACACGAGATAGCGGCCGGGGTTGGTGATGGCGCCGCCGCCGACCGTGAGGCCGATGCGGTTCTCCCAGAACCAGAGCCGGTTGTAGGCCATGAACCCGGCGAAGTACTGGTCACCGCACGAAACGCCGCCTCCGAACTCGCAGCCGAGATCGAGCGTCAACGACGCGGCCGCGCGACTGAGCACCGCCGAACGATTGTCGTGGTACTTCACCATCACGCTGTCGTCGGTGTGCACCCGACGGCGATCGGGGTTGCCCAGCGTGTCGGTGCCGAAGTACTGGTTTCCCACGAAGGCGAACCACTCGGTCGGGCGCCATGCCACCTGCATGCCCAGCCCGGGCGCCTGGTTGAACTTGCCGTAGGCCTGCCAGCCGTTCACCAGCCAGGGCTCGATCTTCAGCTTGTCTGATGTGTAAATCTGAACTCGCACGCCGTTGAAGAACCACGGCGTATTCGACGAGACGTACGACGGCTGATACGTCCAGTTGTCATAGTTGTAATAACTCCACAGCCCGACGTACGACATGAAGATGCCGGCCTGCACGTTGATGCCGTGCAGCACGTCGACGTGGTAACCAGCGTAGGCCTCCGAGATGTATCGATAGGCGTCTTCGAGCTTCCACTGCCCGCGGGCGGGGCTCGCGTCGTTTCTCGGAGTCGTCTGTGAGTACATTCCAAACTGAGTCATCAGCCTGGCGTGTGCTCCTTTGTAATAGAAATCACCGCCGAGGCCGAGCTGGGTGACCTGAAACTCCCCGCTGCGAAAAACCTCGCTCGAGCCCGAGATGGTGTTGTCCACCGGGTTCCAGAGGCTGTGGTGGTACACGGTGTCGACCCGCAGCTCGCCCGTGAACGGCCCGTACGAGAGCGGCCGCGTGGTCGGCCCCTGGTTGCCCGGCATCCACGAGAAGTCGCCAAAGCCGAAGGCCACCTTCTCGGGAGCGAAAGGCGACGGGGCGCCACCGTCTGGGTCGGCGAGGGCGGGGACTGCCAGCATCAAGGTGAGGGTGACGAGCTGCGCTTGCATGACGACCTCCGTGGTCGACCGCAAAGGTGCCGCGTCACGGATCAAGGGGGCGTCAAGACTGGGAAGGCCCGCATCAAGACGGTATCAGGGCGCCAAAATCGTCGAAAAATCGAGCGTTTGGCCGCGCCTTGAAACTCGCGCGGGGGTCCGCTCATCTGTCTGTCGCACGTGCTCCGACTGCTGCGCCGCGAAGAGGTCATCACCCCCGAGACGCCCGATGAGGCGCTGGTTCGCCGCGCCCAGAAGGGCGAGTCACAGGCCTTCAAAGCCCTCTTCGAGCGCCACGTGCTCTCGGTGCGCCGCTTCTTGCGAGATCTCATTCGCGACGCCGATGCGGCCGACGACGCCACCCAGGAGACGTTCACCCGCGCCCACGTTCAGCTCCCGAAGCTGGGCGATCACGACCGCTTCAAGCCGTGGGTCTTCGGCATCGCGCGCAACGTCGCCTTCGAGGTCAGGCGGGTTCGGCAGCACGTGCCTCTCGAGAGCGGCGATGACGATGACGTGCCCGCCGCCGTCTTGCCCGCGCCTGACCCCGAGCGCACCCTGCTCGACCGAGAGCTCGAGGGCCACCTCACCGACGCCCTCGCCTCGCTCTCGGAGCACCGGCGCGCCGCCCTGCTGCTCCGCCTCGATCACGGCCTGTCGTACGACGACATCGCCGACGCCATGGGCTGGACGTTGCCGATGGTGAAGAATGAGATTCACCGAGCACGCCTGTCGTTGAGGGCGTCTCTGCTCCCGCATCTGGGAGGGCCGACCACATGAGCCGCTGCGGAAAAACCCACCTGCTCGACGCCGCCGTTCAGGGAGAACTCCCCGACGAGGCGCTCAGAGAACACGCCGAGACCTGCCCGCGCTGCCGCCATGAGCTGCATTGGCTCGAGGCCGAGCGTCGGCTCTTCCGCGAACGCGCGGCCCGCGACGAGGTGCAGTCGTTGTGGAAGGGCGTGGCCCAGCGAACGGTCGCCGAGCCTCGTCGTCGCGCCTTCAACCGGGCCCTGGTCGCCATCGCTGCCACCCTCTTCGTCGTTCTCGGCGTGGGCCGCGTCATCCTCGGGGCGCCAGTCTCGTCGTCGGGCATCGACGCGAGCATCGTCGCCAGCGCCGATGACTTCGATGACGCCCTGGTCACCGAGAACGCGTTCTCGGCCGAGCGCGCCGAGCTGTGCTCGAGGGCCCAGGGCATCGGGTTCTATTGCGGCTACGTGCCGGCGAGCGTGATCGCGTCGCGTTGAAGCCGGCCCGGCATGGACCATCGACGCACCACTGGAGCGCGCCTGCGCAGGCGCGTCGTCCGGCGTCGCGCTCCAAGCGGGCGGAAGCAGACCTGTCTTTCCGTGGCACGGATGATGATGTGGGCGGGGGCATGAAGCGCTCCATCATCGTCCTCTTTCTCATCTCGATGCTCTCCACCGTCGCGTTCGCCTCGAACCCGCGGAAGCAGGTGTCGCTGCCGGTGGGGCACTCGATGACGATGGCGATGCCGGCGAACGTCACCTCGGTTCGCGTCGACGACCCCTCGCTGGTCGAGGTGAAGCGACAGGGCCGCAAGGTGACGTTGGTCGCGCTGTCGAAGGGCAGCACCGAGGCGACGGTGATGACCGCCGAGGGCGAACACCACTTCCGCGTGTATGTCGCCGCCGACAAGTACGCGCTGCCCCAGTGACCTCGGCGCTCGAACGCACGCGCTGAATGAAGCAGACTCCCGCTGGCCGCGGCGTCGTGCGCCGGCCCCAGGAGTCGCGATGAATCGGTCATTTCACCTCGCCCCCGTCCTCGCTGGAGTGGCCCTCGCCTGCTCCTGCGGGAGCGCCCGAATCGAGATGGGCGGCAACACGAGTGGCGGGCGAGCGGGTGGAGCTGCGTCGGCTGGCGGCTCCGCTTCGGCTGGTGGCTTCGTGTCGGCTGGAGGTTCCGCGACAGCTGGTGGCTTCGGGTCGGCTGGAGGTTCCGCGGCAGCTGGTGGCTTCGCGTCGGCTGGAGGTTCCGCGACAGCTGGTGGCTTCGGGTCGGCTGGAGGTTCCGCATCGGCTGGAGGTTCCGCATCGGCTGGAGGTTCCGCATCGGCTGGTGGCTCCGCGTCGGCTGGTGGCTTGGCGACGGCTGGAGGTTCCGCATCGGCTGGAGGTTCCGCATCGGCTGGCGGCTCGTCATCGGGCTTCGACGGCGGCGCGTACATCGATCGTGGGCCCATCAGTCCCGGCGCCAGCGTCTTCTCGCTCGGCCTGCGCGGGAACAACAACGTCATCTATCGCTTCGAGTGCCCCGCGCTCGGCACCGCGGTTCAAGAGAGCATCTGGGGAACGCCGATCTACACCGACGACTCCCCCATCTGCTGGGCGGGCATGCACTCGGGGAAGGTGTCACGCGTCATGGGCGGCGAGGTGTTCATCGAGGTGTTGCCCGGTGTCTCGTCGTACGTCGGCTCGTACCGCAGCGGCGCGGTGAGCCTCGACTACGGCCTCTTCGACGGCAGCTATCTCGTGGTCGGCGCGCCGACGACGCCGCCGGTTCCCTACGACGGCGGCACGCTCTGGCAGGGCACGCCGGTGATGTCGCAGGGCCTCATCGACTGGGAGGAGAACCCGCAGGCGCTTCGTGGCGCGTGGGGCGTGCGCTACCAGTACACGTGCCCTTCGAACCCGACCGCGGCGCTCGGCACCATCTGGGGCTCGACCGTCTACACCGATGACTCGCGCATCTGCGTCGCGGGCGCGCACTCGGGCGTCATCACCCGCAGCGGAGGCCCCGTCACCATCGAGATCGTCCCCGGCGTCTCGGCGTACCCGTCGACGACCCGCAACGGCATCATCAGCAACGGCTTCGGCGCGTACACCGGCAGCTTCCTCGTGGTGCCATGAACCGCCTCGCGCTCTTCGTCGTGTGCTCGGTGCTCGTCGGCTGCAACGAGAAGTCGCGCTCGACCGACACGCGCAGCACGTCACTGAAGACGGCGAAGGAGCGCGCCACGTTCCTCTGCGCGTACGCACTCTGCGCCTCGCCCGCGAAAGACGCCGCCTTTCATGTCGTCTTCCATGACAACTCGGGCGGGCTGCTCGCCGGCCCCGACGACAGCGACATTCGCGCGATCGTCTCGGTCGACAAGGACGACCTCGAGAAGTGGACGCGCAGCTGCGTTCCCGCGCGCGTCGAGGCGAGGCCCGAGTGGCTGGGGGAGATCGCCAGGGGCACCACCCTGCTCCCCACCAGCGCGCCCGACGGCTACCGATGT
>JAEUJR010000534.1 GCA_016793585.1 Archangium sp. | reverse complement strand
GTGCGTGAGCTCTCTCGTCGCGGGTACTACTACGCCGATGCCGACGCCTCGTTCGTGCTCGACGCGACGGGCCAGCACGCCGACTGTCTCATCGACACGCGCCCGGGCCCACAGGTGCGGGTGAGAACGGTGCTCGCGGTGGGCGCCGATCGCACCGACGGCGAGCTCATCTTGAAGCAGGCGACGATGACGGAGGGGCAGCCGCTCGACTCCGAGAGCCTGTTCTCGACGCAGAACAACCTGCTCTCGACGGGAGCGTTTCGTTCGGCCGAGGTCGAGCTGTTGGCGCCCGAGCGGGCCGAGCCGCTGAAGACGGTGCTGCTCAAGCTGAAGGAGCGGCCGCGCATCTCGGGCGAGGTGGGCGTGGGCTACTTCGTCGCCGATGGTCCACGCGTGGTGCTCGACGCATCGGCGCCGAACCTGGGAGGCCGGGCGGTCAACCTCGCCCTGCGCGCACAGCTCAACTACTTCGGGCTCTCGGTGCCGGCCCGCACGGGCGCGGTCAACATCACCGACCTCGATCCGTTCCAGACCGAGAACCTGAAGGACTTCGTCGAGCGCTTTCCCTTCCTGATGGCTGGCCGCGGGAACCTGTCGATTCAGAATCGCGGGCTGCTGCCGTTCGACATCGGCTGGCGCATCGACGCCGTCGGTGAGCGCGTGTTCCGCCCGCAGTTCCGCTTCACGCGTTGGGCGGCCGTGCCCAGCCTCGACTGGTCACGCAGCTTCGAGATTCCCCGCATCGAGAACCGGCTCAAGGTGACGCTCGCGCTGCAATACGAGCTGGAGTGGGCGCGTGTGCAGGAGACGAGCTCGCCCACCACGTCGGTGCCGCTCACCTTCGTCGACCAGGAGCGCCTGCGCTTCCTCTTCGGAACGTTCGCGCTGCAGACGGTGCGGTTCCAGCCGACGTTCGATCTGCGCGACAGCGCGCTGTCTCCGCGGAAGGGCGTCTTGCTGCAGGGCTCGGCCGAGGTGACGGGCGCCATCTACGCGGGCACGCCGATCGCGCCGGGCAGCGCCGAGGAGCGCCCCGTGCCGGTCTCGTTCTTCAAGACCTCGGCGCTCGCGACTGGCTACATCCCCCTCTCGCAGCGCGTGGTGCTGGCGTTGTCGCTGCGTGGCGGCCGCATCGTGCCGCTCGTGGCCGACGCCGTGACGCCGCCCGTGAAGCGCTTCTTTCTCGGGGGCTCGACGTCGATGCGTGGGTTCAACGAAGATCAGCTCATCGCCGAAGATCGCCGCGCGCAGTACCGCACCGAGATCGCCGCGTGCCAGGTGCTGGCGGTGAAGAACGGGTGCACCTCGGCCGCGAACACCGTCGGCGCGGGCCGGCAGATTCCCTCGGAAGGTGGCGAGTTCTTCGGGCTGGCGAAGGTCGAGGCGCGCTTTCCCGGGTTCAGCGTGTTCGATCTCGGCGCGTTCTTCGAGGTGGGCAACCTGTGGCTGGCGATGCCGACCGAGCTGACGCGGCTGCGGTACGTGCTCGGCGGCGGCGTTCGCTACGTCACGCCCATCGGCCCGCTCGCCCTCGATCTCGGCGTGAACCTCGACCCCGACCTCATCATCAACGAGCCGCGCGTCGTGGTGCACTTCAACATCGGCGTGTTCTGAGTCGGCCGGGGTAAGGTGCCGGCCGTGTTCTACCGACTCGTCAGAGGCATCGTCGCGTTCGCGCTGCGGCTGTTCTACCGGGTCGAGGTCGTGCAGCACACGGGCGACCTCTCGGGGCCGGTGATGTTCGTCGGCAATCACCCGAACAGCCTCATCGACCCCGCGCTCGTCTTCGTCATCACCAACCGGCAGGTGACGTTCCTCGCGCGTGAGCCGCTCTTTCGCGTGCCGGTGATGGGCTGGCTGCTGCGCGGCCTGAAGGCGTTGCCCGTGTACCGAAAGCAGGATCACCCGGGCCTGATGGAGAAGAACGAAGGCACGCTCGACACGGCCGCCAGCGCGCTCAGCGCGGGCCTCGCCATCACCATCTTTCCCGAGGGCAAGTCGCACTCGGCGCCGCAGCTCTCGGAGATCAAGACCGGCTGTGCGCGCATCGCGCTCAAGGTGGCGAAGGCCGGCAAGGCGATGCGCATCATCCCCATCGGGCTCACCTACGAGCAGAAGCACCGCTTCAAGAGCCGCGTGCACATCGAGGTCGGCCAGGCCCTGCTCGTCGAGGCGGTGGGCACGCTCACGCCCGAGGCCGAGCAGGAGTGGGTGCGC
>JAEUJR010000529.1 GCA_016793585.1 Archangium sp. | reverse complement strand
AGCGCCCGCGTCGACGGTGAACACCGCCGCGTCGGTCGACTGCACCGAGAAGCCCGTCGCGGTGATGGAGTACTGCTGGGCGCGCCGCGCCGAGGCATAGAACGTCACGCCACCGTCGGTCATCGCCACCGTGGCCGCCGTCGGCATGCAGTTGGGGGCGCTCGAGAAGACGACGCCGTCGGGCATGGCGACGAGGGGCGAGGCGGCGGGCGTCACGGCCCCGCTCGCCGAGGTCGGGTTGTCGAAGGTGTCGAACGAGCGCAACACCAGGCCGCCGCTGCACTGGCCCGCGAGCGCGCTCACCACTGGCGGCGCGTCGAACACGAGCTTGCTCGTCGGCGCAGGCCCGATGCGAATCGGCTGCACTGGCGCGGTGGTGACGAAGTTGGTCGCCGACGCGCTCAGGGTGAGCGACGAGGAGCGGTTCGCGCGGAAGTAGAAGCTGACCTCGCTGCTGCCCGCGCCGATGACGAGCTGGTTGTTGGTGAGCGGCGTCATGCACGCCGCGTCGGAGAAGAGGCTGACGCCCACCGCGGCGCTCGGCGCGATGGTGACGGTGGTCGCGGCGCGCACGGGCGAGACGGGCGACATCGCCGAGTTGAGCTCACGGGTCTGCAGGCGCACGGCGGGGCTACAGGTGCCGGCCGTCGTCGCGAGCGTCACCGCCGAGCTGGGGAAGAAGAGCGCGGTCGGGTCCATCGTCGAGACGTCGACCTGCAACGAGGCCATGCCCACGGGCGGGCTGGCCGTCGCCGTCACGCCGTAGGTGCCCGGCCCGCTCGCGCGTACGAAGACCGAGACCGACGACTGCCCCGCGGGAATCTGTACGGTCGAGGTGGGCGAGCCCATGCACGTCGACGACGTGAAGAACTCGAGGGTGCCGCCCCCACTCGGAGGCATGGCCGCGAGGCTGACGCCGAGGCCGCCCGCGCCTGCGGTGGTGAGGTTCGAGTTGGCGTCGAACACCCGCAGCTCGGCCGGCACGGGGCTGCACTCGTTGTTGCGGGTGCCGAGCACCTGGGTGGCGAACTCGAGGTGGTGCGGGTCTCCGGGCGTGACGACGAAGTCGAGTGACGCGGGCATCGCCACGCCCGGCGAGCTGAACTGCACCTGAATCGGCATGCCGGGCGGCGTCACCCGCGTGCCCTGCAGGTAGAGACGCGTCGTCGAAGTACCGGCCGAGATGCTGGGCATGCCCTCGGTGGCGCAGGTCGCGTCGGTGAACGTCTTCACGGTGTTGGTGCCGGCGGGAAGGAACGCGACCGAGAGGGGGAACTGCGTGGCGCCGACGTTGGTGGGCATCATGCGGTCGTCGAGCGCGGTGACGTCGACGGCGGTGGAGCAGCCTCCGGCGCGGGCGCTCACCGAGACGGGGCTCACCGAGAGGCCCATGACGGCACGGTCGGTGACGCTGGTGGTGAGGGCCGTGGAGCCCAGGCCCGGCGCACTCGCGGTCACCGTCAACGTGCCCGGGCTGCGCGCGCGAAACGAGAAGGTGACCTGGTTGGTGCCGAAGCGCAGCGGCAACGTCGAGGGCGTCAGCGGCGTGGCGCAGGCGCTGCCGGAGAAGAACTCGAGGCCGGCCGAAGCGGTGCCGCTGGGGGTGAGCGTGACGACGAGGTCGGCCGAGACGGCGGCCGGCCGGCCGTTGGCGACGCTCTGCACGGTGACGGGGCCCGAGCAGTCGGCGGCCACCAGCGTCGTCAACGTCGTCGCGTAGGCGAGGCCGGTCGCGGTGGTGGTGCACGCCGCTTCGTTCGCGCAGGTGGCGTCTTCACAGAAGAGCTTGCCGTTGCAGTTGGTGTCGATGGTCGAGCTGCAGACCTGCCGTGCGCCGGGGTTCACCTGCGCGTCGCCGTCGTTGCAGTCGGTGCCGCCCTTGCCGGTGTCGACGTACGTGTCGCGGTCCGCATCGAGCGTGGCGTCAGGCTGGCCGATGGCGAGCTCGAACTGGTCGACGCCGGTGACGGGGAAGGCCTGGGTCTTCGAAAGAGAGCGCGAGCTCAGCTTCCACTCGGTCTCGTCGCTGCAGCGGCCCTGGTACGCGCTGGCCTGCCACTCGAGCGACGCGGGGAAGTCGCCACGCGAGATGCCGACGAAGTACTCGTTCTTCATCGCCTGCCGGGTGACGAGCGAGCGGGAGGCGCGCGTGCCGTTCGACGTCGCGTCGATGACGAGGCAGTCGGCGCGAACGGTGGGCTCGACGGTGACCTTCAGCAGCAGGCCGCCTTCCGTCTTCTTCGGGCAGGCGGTGAGCGAGGCGAGCGCGAGCGCGACCACGAAGCTGCGGAGCACCATCGGTGAGGGTCTGAGCATGGTTTCTGTCGGGCGAGAGGCCGCTCGTCTCGAGCCGCCGGAGAGGCCGTGAGGCTAGCACGTGCCCCGTGCAGGTCAGGGCGCATACCCGCTGCTTCCTTGACGTGGCCGAAGACGGGCCCGGCAGGTCGGCGATCAGCGCCCAGCCAGATGAACGTTCACAGCTGGCTACGGCGAGGCGCCATTGGTCTGCGCCTTGGGCGTGGGCGCCTGGAGCACCCACGTGAGGTCGAGGTCTTCGCTCGTCTCGTCGTGGCCAGTGAGGCCGTTGCCGCCGGTCTTCCGCTCCATGCCTTCATTGGTACACACGCGCTGATACGAGAGGCTGGCCGACGGGGTACCCGTCATCGGGCGCTGCGCGGTCAGGCTGGTGTCAGGCAGGTAGCCCGCCACGCCGGTCTTGTCGGTGCGGTACGTCGTGGCGGTGCCCCAGATGACGTAGTCGACGTCTTGAACGGTCGAGCTGAACCCGTCCCACGAGTACAGCACGGCCTCTTCACCAGCGTTGCTGAGCAGGCCCTGGCCGCTGCCGCCGTCGGTCGCGACGAAGACGACGGCGCGGTTGTCGAAGTCACCGAGCATGTTGGCGACGAGCGGGTCGTCGGGGAAGCCGGAGGCGGCGACCTCGTAGGTGGGGCGCGACGAGAGGCATGAGAAGAAGCCGCAGTAGTTCGACGCGCCGGTGAGCGCGATGGTCTGAAACTCGCCGGGGGCGATGCTCGCGCCCGCGGGGAAGCGCAGGTTGAAGTCGTTGAAGGCGGCACCGCACGCACCACCCGTCGGCGCGAGCTGGTAGCCACAGCTGCCGCCGTCGGCGGACTGGAAGGTGGCGTTGTACAGCCACACGTTGCTCAACGAGAGGGTGGCGCTGGTCGGGTTCCACACCTCGATGGACTCGCCGGGCGTGGGTGTGACGACGACCTCGGTGATGACGAGGTGGTTCGCGCGCGGGCCCGAGCCGCAGGTCGAGCTGCTGGTGATGGTGACCTCGGAGTCACTGCGCGGGCGCAGCTTGCGGCGGCAGAACGAGAAGTGCCCGAAGCCGGTGAGCGAGGTGACGGCGCCGCCGAGCGCAGGGTTGGCGGTGAGCCCGAAGCTGGTCGAGACCTGCACCTTGTCGGCGCCGCTCGAGAGCTCGAAGAGCCCGAAGCTGTCGCGGCCGGCCGAGACGACGCCGCTCTGGATTCGCACGAGCACGCCTTCATACGACTCGGCGTTCACACCATCGACCCACGCCGCGCCCGTCACCGGGCAGCCCGACGAGCCGCCCGACTGGCCAATCTCGGCGAGCGTGACCACGGCAGGCTGGGGAACGGTGGTGGCCCCGACGCGGGTGATGGCGCCGCAGGCGCTGGTGAGCCGCAACGTCGAGTTGTTGAAGTTCTCGAAGTACTCGCCCGTGACGATGAGGTCGTCACCGACGGCGACCGACGGCGCGGCAGTGAGCGTCGAGACGACCTCGATGCCCGAGTTGGGCGTGGTGGTCACGAGGTTCTTCTCGGAGATGTAGAAGGCCGAGCGCGGGGTGCGGGCGCCGCCGTCCATGATGATGGCGTCGTCGGGGTCGAGGAAGACGGCCGACATGGCGACCGCGCTGACCTGCACGCACGAGCCCGGCGTGATGGTGCCCTGCTGCACCGCGGTGATGGTCGACGCGAGCGTTCCACCGTCGCTGCTCGTGGTGCCGCCGCCCGTGCCGTTGCCGCCGCCGGTGACGAAGCCACCGCCCGTGCCGTTGCCCCCGCCCGTGCCGTTGCCCCCGCCGGTGACGGAGCCACCGCCCGTGACGAAACCACCACCCGTGACGGTGCCGCCGCCCGTGACGGTGCCGCCGCCCGTGACGGAACCGCCGCCCGTGCCGTTGCCACCTCCGGTTCCCGACATGCCGCCGCCGGTGCCCGAGGTTCCACCGCCGGACGAGCTGGTGGGGCTCATGCACTGACCGAACTGACACGTGAGGCCGAGCTGACACACCGAGCAGCTCGAGCCGTTGGAGCCGCACGCCGACATCGTCATGCCGGCTTCACACAGGCCAGTCGACGTCGAGCAGCAGCCCTGGCAGGTGCCGGGACCGCACATGGGCTTCGACGAGCCGCACGCTCCGCCGATGACACCGAGGGTGAGGCCAGCGACGAGAGCGAACGAGAAGCGAAACGAGCGCGCCATGGCGCCGATGCTCGACCAGCCGCAGCCCGGTGTCACGCGCTACGAGGGTCGATACCTCACAGCTGGTGCAAGGTGCCCGCGACGTGCCAGCTGCCCTGGGCGACGGGCGTGACGCGCAGCACGTGAAAGCTCGCGCGCAGCGGCTCGAGGCGCGTGTCGGTGCCACGCAGCACGACCTGCATGTCGGCGCCCACGCTCGGCTCCATCGGCGCTCGAAACGCGAGCCCTTCGCTCGAGAGGTTCTGGCCGTTGCCCGAGAACTCGATGCCGCTCTCGATGTCGACCACGCCGACGGTGGTGTCTTCGAGGCTGAGGCGGGTGAAGCGGCGCTGATTCGAGGACATGAAGGCTCCGTGCAGGGGAAGTACAGCGATGTGGCTCGATGTTACGGACCACGTGAGACGCGTCAAAAATCTCGCCTCATGTGACCAATGGAAACATCACTGACGCCCCGATGTAACCAATGGAAACATGAGCGACAGATGACGCGCTGTCGAGGGCAGACTATCTGGCGCGCGTGGCCGACCACGACGACCGGTTTCCGCTGTCGACGCCCGAGGCCATCGTGCTCGACGGCGCGAACAGCGTGTCGGGAGCGCCGCGTGCGCACTTTCCCGAAGCGGCGTTCTCGCTGTCGCTGGCTGCCGTTGCGCTGCTGGTGACGGTGGTGGCGGTGCGAACGAAGCGCGCGGCGCTGGTGGTGCCGGTGGTGCTCGGGCTCGCGGCGTTGCCGGGGCTGTTCGCGCTCGTCGTTCAGCGAGCCGATGCGCCGATGAATCGCGCGGCGCTGACGGCGCTGGTGAAGGTCGGCGTCAATGATCTGAAAGCCCAGGCGGCCTGGCCGCAGGCAGCGGTGCAGGTCGTGCGAGATGACGACGACGTGCTGTTTCCGCTCGCGCGGTACGCATGGCCGTCGCGCCCGACCGTCGATGGAGGCGTCGCGCTCGAGTTGCGAGGCAGCGCGCTCATCACGGCCTGTCATCACGAAGCAATGGGTGGTCACGTCGTCTGTGGGGCGGGACGATGACCGTGTTCGTGCGCCACCCGGCGGCGGAGGCGCGAGCGCTCGTGGTTCGCGGTGCTCCGACTGTTCTCGCGAACGACTTCGCTCCGACGAGGCATGTGGCCCGCGAGTCCGTCGTGGTTCGCAGTGGTCGGACTGCGGAGGTGGCGACCATCGTGCTTCGCACTGATCCGACTGCAGAAGTGGTTCGCGGTGCTCCGACCTTCGCTCCGAGAAAGCATGCGACCTGCTGCGGAGTCGGCCGATGATGGCGCTCGGCGGCCTGGCGCTGCTGCTCGTCATGGGCGCCGTGCTGCGCGCGGTGGTGACGCGTGAGCCACTGGCAGACTCGCTCGTCTCGCCGACCTCCTTCTTCTTCTCCCTGGGCCTGCTCTACGCGAGCTCGCTCGGCTTCGCAGGTGTGGTGCTGGGCACGTCGCTGCTCGTCTGCGCGCGCCTGCTGCCTCGACCCGAGCCGTCGGTGCTCCGCTCGTTCCCGCTCGCGGTCGGCGTCATCGGCGTCATCATCGTCGCGCGGCCCTGGTACCCGACGAGCTGGGACGAGTTCGTGTGGCTCGCGAAGGCGCGCTTCGAGTCGCTCGAGTTCGGAGCCGGCGTTCGTGCGGCCCTCGATGCGGGCGCCCACCTCGTGCCCGCGGGTTACCCGCCGCTGTGGCCTTCGGCGGTCGGGTGGATTGCGCTGGGGGAGGACCGGCTCGAGACCCACGTCGTCGCCGCGGCGCTCTTGGTCGTGCTCTGCGTGGCGACGGCGGCCGAGGCCTGGGTGACGCTGCTGCGTGATTCGCTGAAGTGGCCCGTCGCGCTCTCGCTCCTCATCGCGGCGCCGTTCGTCTGGGTGCACGCGCGACTCGTCTATGTCGACCTTCCCATCGGGCTGCTCGGACTGGCGGTGCTCGGCTTTCTGCTCACCGACCGGCTGGCGCTCGCCTGCGTCGTGGCCGTCTCGATGGCGGGCTTCAAAGACGAAGGGCTCGCCCACGTGCTCGCGGCGACGCTCGGCGCGCTGGCGGTGAAGGGGCTGCGAAAGACGTCGCTGCCGTGGTTGTTGCCCGCCTTCCTCGCGGGCGTCGCGGTGGTGACGTGGCGCTGGCTGCTCGCACGCCACGGGGTCGTCGTCGTCGACCACGCACTGAGCGCGCCCGCGTTCTCGTGGGCGTCGACGTTCGGCGAGTTGCTCCTGCATCACGCCTCCGACGTGTCGACGTGGGGCGTCTTCTGGGCGGTAGCGCTCGGCGTCTTCTTCTCGGCGACCTCGTCTGAGCAATCGCGCGCGCTGCGCTGGGCCCTGCTGGCGGGCTTCGGCTTCGTGGCGGTCGCGCTCTTCTTCGGCCCGGAGCGGGTGCGCGTGTTCGCCGAGAACGGCACGCTGCTCAACCGGCTCCTCGTTCAGCTCTGGCCCACGGCAGCGGTGATGATCAGCGTGAAGCTCGCATCGCCGACCGCCACCTCGTGAGGCCGCTCACCTCCGTCTCGCGACTCGACGAAAGCTCGGGCTCACGGCGATGACGCTGATCAGCGCGACGCTCACGTCGCTTTCGCCGAGCTGCCGACGCCACTCATGAGCCAACGAAGCCTGGGTTCATGGCAGCGGCAGCACGAGCCGTCGCGACGCCCGTCGCCGCTCACGGCGCAACTCGGTTCACGGCAGCGGCGAAGGTCACGTCGGCAGGCGTCCATCTCGCAACTCACCCGAAGGCTCGGATTCACCGAAGCCATGATGATCAGCGTGAAGCTGTCGCCGACGCCCACCTGCTCACCTCGTCAGACGCGTATCGGGCAACTTCGTCGCCAACCCCTTCAACTCCGCCGCGCTGAGCGCGTTCTTCTTCAGGTTCAGCAGCCGCAAACCGTGCTTCCGCATCAGCACCGGAGCGACGGCCGCGACGGTGAGCCTGTTCGCGCGCAGGCTGACCTCCTTCAACGTCTCGAGCAGCGCAGACGACAACACCGCGACCGCGCCGGCATCGGTGAGGCGCGTGTACGTGAGGTCGAGCAGCTCGAGCTGCGACGCCTTCATCGCGGCGACGAGCTTCGCGCCCTCGAGCCCGAGGCCCACGTTGCTCAGGTCGAGCGACCTCAACCGTGGCCAGGCCCAGCCGAGCACCGTCGCGAGCTGACCCTTGCCGAACTTCGCGCCATCGAGCGCGAGCACCTCGAGCGTAGGTGCACAGCGCTTCAGCACCGCGAGCAGCGCCTCGCAAACGACGGCCCCCGAGATGGCGAGCGTCGTGAGGTTGGCCGGGAGCGCCTTCACGAGCGCAGTGCTGTCTCCACTCCATCGCACCGCCCGCAGTGTCGGCGGCAGCTTCACGTGGGTGACGCGCTCGGAGTCGAACCACAGCGACTCGAGCTTCGGGCATCGAGACAGATCGAGTGAGAGCGCCCGCGCTGGCTTCATCCACAGCCGCAGTCGCGCCAATGACGAAGCGGTCGCGAGCTCGGACACTAGCGACTCGGCGACCTCACCCTCCGCATCGAGGCGCTCCAGCTGCGCGAGCTGCGGCACGGGCGTGACGGCGTCACCACGAAGCTCGAGCTCCTCGAGCAGCGGCGCCTTCTGGAACAACGTCGCGAGGTCGCCGGGCTGCTGCACGGTGAGGCGACACGACGAGACGAAGCCGCGGCGCAGCTTCACGTGTGAGAGCGCGTACGAGTCGTGTTCGCGCAGCCACTTCTCGAGCGGGCCGAACCACTCCTCGCGGTGCGCGTCGAGCAGCTCGGCCTCTCGCGCCTTCGCGGTCTTCACGTCTTTCGGAGCGAGCTTTCCCGACGCGAGGCGGCACTGGAGCACGATGAACTCGCCGCGCGGGTCGTCGTTCTCGGAGAGCCAGTCGGCGTACACGAGGCGCGGGGCGTCTTCCCACGGAGCCTTCACCATCGCGTCGAAGCGCGGGTTCGTCATGGCGTGCGAGACGAGCACAACGTCGACGATTCCGTTACGACGATGGGGTGCGGTGGTTCGTGTGGCTGCTGATGCTCGCTGCGTGTCCGCGCTCGGTGCGTACGCCGGGCAGCGCCGACGTGCTCGTGCTCGCGCCTCACCCCGACGACGAGGTGCTGATGGCCGCAGGCGTCATCGACCGGGCGGTGAAGCAGGGCCAGCGCGTCGAGGTCGTGCTGATGACGAACGGTGACTTCACCTGCAAACGCGACGGGCGGGTGCGGCGGCTCGAGACCCTCACCGCGCTCGCGAAGCTGGGCGTCGACGAGGCGCACGTTCATTTCCTCGGCTACCCCGATGGCCACCTGCACGAGCTGACGGCGACGCCGCTTGCGCCCGTCGAACGCATCAACCCGTCGGGCGAGTGTGTTCGCACCAACGAGACCTGGCCGGTGCGTGGAGAGTCACGACCGTTCACCTCGACCGCGCTCACCGACGACCTGACCGCGCTGCTCGACCGGCTTCGGCCCGCTGACGTCTACCTGCCGCACGGCATCGACACGCACCGCGACCACGCGATGACGTACGTGTTCTTTCGCCGCGCCATCGACCGCCTGGGCCTTGCCACGCGGGCACATCGCAGCGTCGTGCACCGCCACGAAGACCTCTGCTGGCCGGGCTCGTGCGAGCGGCCGTATCGACCCGACGCCACCATGCCACCGCTCCCCTTCCCGCTCGACCGCTACTCGGCCGACGAGCAGCTCCCCGTCGACGCCGTGTGGAAGCTGGGGCTGATCAGCGCGTACCCCTCACAGCTCGACGCGCCGCTCGAGAACGACTGGCTGGCCGGGTTCGCGCGTACGAACGAGGTCTTCTTCAGCGAGCGCTACGTGAAGCGCGAGGGGCGCATGGTGTCTGAGGCGACGACGTCTTGTGACGAGGGCGCAGCAATCACCTGCCACGTCCCCTTGAAATTCGGAGACGAGCTCAGCATCTGGGCGAACGGCGAGTTCACCTCGTCACGAATCGTCAGCACCACCAGGTGAGCGTGTAGAAACGGCTCCGGCCCGCGCGACATGGTGACGACGCAGAGGGAAATGACCCTCCGTCGAGCCAGAAAGTGACGTCTTCTCCATGCAATACGCCCTCGTCGTGTACGAAACCCAGGCCGAGCTCGCGCGCCGTGACGACCCCGCCCAGGCCCAGGCCTATTGGGCTCCCTACTTCGCGTACTCCAGCGCACTCGCCGAGGCTGGCGTCGCGGTGGGTGGCGCCGGCTTGCAGTCGCCGCGCGCGGCCACGTCGGTGCGCCTGCGTGACGGCAAGCGCCAGGTGCAGGACGGCCCCTTCGCCGACACCAAGGAGCAGCTCGGCGGCTTGTTCCTCATCGAGGTGCCGTCGCTCGACAAGGCGCTCGAGTGGGCGGCGCGATGCCCGGCCTCCTCGACGGGCACGGTCGAGGTGAGGCCCGTGCTCGCGCCACCGCCAGGCGCTCGCTGAGACGACATGCGAGGCCTGCTCCGATGAACGCGAACCGGGCAGCGGAGCAGGTCGCTCGCAAGAGTTACGGCCGGCTGCTGGCGCTGCTCGCGTCACGCACGAAGGACGTCACCGCGGCGGAAGACGCGCTGGCCGAAGCGTTGCTCGCGGCGCTCACCCAGTGGCCCGTCGAGGGCGTTCCATCGAACCCCGTGGCGTGGCTGATGACGGCGTCGAAGCGGCGACTTCTCGACGCGCGGCGGCGTCACGACGTTCGTGAAGCGGCGGCAGCCACCATCGAGCTCGAGCTCTCGACCCTCGAGCAAGAGCTGGGCGCGCAGCTCCCTGACGAGCGGCTTCGGTTGCTGTTCGTCTGCGCGCACCCCGCCATCGACTCCGAGGCGCGCACGCCGCTGATGCTGCAGACGGTGCTGGGCCTCGATGCGGCGCGCATCGCGAGTGCGTTCTGTGTCGCTCCGAAGACGATGGGCCAGCGGCTGTGGCGCGCGAAGGCGAAGATTCGTGACGCCGGCATCAGCTTCGACGTGCCCGAGGTGCGCGAGCTCGACGAGCGCGTGTCTTTCGTTCACGAGGCCATCTACGCCGCGTTCGGCACCAGCTGGGACGATGTCGCCGAGGGCGCTGACGGCGCGGGCGACCTCGCTCGGGAGGCCATCTGGCTGGCAGAGGTGCTCTCGGGGCTGTTGCCGCACGATGCCGAGTCGAAGGGGCTGCTGGCGCTGATGCGGCTGAGCGAGGCGCGCAGGCAGGCGCGGCGCTCGGCGACGGGTGCGTACGTTCCGCTGAAGGAGCAGGACGTGTCGCGGTGGGACCTGCCGATGATGCGCGAAGGAGAACGAACGCTCGCCGAAGCCGCGCGCTTGCAGAAGCTGGGGCCGTTTCAGCTCGAGGCGGCGATTCAGTCGCTCCACGTGGCGAGGCGGCGTGATGGCAGACGAGACGAGGCGTTGCTGGTGCAGCTCTATGACGGGCTGATGGCGCTGGCGCCCTCGCTCGGAGTGCAGGTCGCGCGCGCAGCCGCCATCGGAGCGTCGAACCCACAGGGCGGTCTCGAAGCGCTCGAGGGCATCGCCGACGCTCGAACGCAGACCCATCAACCCTGGTGGGCCACGCGCGCGGGTCTGCTGCGGGCGATGGGCCGACACGACGAGGCGAGACAGGCCTTCGAACGCGCAGCCGGGCTCACGACGGACGACGCGGTTCGCCAGTGGTTGCTGGCCCAGCGATAGCTCAAGACCGCCGCGGTCTGCCCCCGTTGTCGAGGGCCCGGTCGGGCACTGTCAGCGCAGGTGAATCGTCTCTTCCACCCGCACCGAGAGGTCGAACTGCCCGCCGATGGTGTTCGGTTCGGGCGCCGAGTGACTCGTCAGGTGGCGCGCGATCAACCGAACCGTCGCGGTGGGCGAGCTGATCAGCGCGTTGTTCCAGCGAAAGCCCTCCCACGGCACCAGCACGCCGCCCTGCACGTCCTTCTGGAGCCACACGTACTCGGGCACGTACGCGCGCACCGCCGCATCGGGGTGAATCGAGATGAGAAACGCCGTCGCCCACTCACCGCCGTCCCACGCGACGCGCACGGGAGCCAACTGCTCGAGCGACGAGGCCACGCGCAGGGTCAGCGGCGCCGCGGGGAGTACGACCGTCGCAGTCCACGGCTCGAGCGAGCCGCTCCGAATCGACACCCGGTTCTCTCCGACGCGCCAGGGGAAGAGCGTGCTGGTCGAGAGCACGCCGTCGACGAGGGCCACCGTGGAGCCGTTCACTTCGATGGTCTGGGGCAGCTGCATCGATTGGTCGATGTCCGGAGTGAAGACCGCTCCACCCGTCGGGAGCAGCTCGAGGTTGGCCGAGGTGATCAACGTTCGTGGAAAGCCAGTCGCACAGCAGCGCCCTTCGCAGATGGCGTTGGCGAGGTGTGCATCGCGTTGCAGCAGCATCGACGCGCGCACGGTCTCGAAGCCGGTGCAGCTCGACCACGAGATGGTGAAGTTGTCGGCGCGCTGCACCGCGGGGAACTGCCACGGGTCATCGCCTTTCGACGAGAGGCCGACCAGCGTGTCGGTGCGAGGGTCGAGGGCCCGGCCGTCGGTCGACTCGTAGACGAGCAGCAGGCCCCGCGCGCTCTCGCAAGGGCCAGCACGAGCGCTCTGCGGCGGAACGGGCAGCTCGCCCTGGGCCGAGCCCTCGCGCAGTCGGGCGAACTCGACGGGCGGCTCGACGCCCCACTTCACCGCGACGATGAACGTGCCCGGCAGCGGGTCGCGTGACCACGACGACAGACCGACGTGCCCGCTCGAGCTGGTGACGCCGACCCGACCGAGCGACTCCAGCGCGGGCTCTGGCTGCAGGTGCCAGCCGGGGCTGAGCAGCGTCGGAACAGCGACGTGTTCGACGCGGTGTTCGGGAGCGACGGCGTACGCCTCGTTCACCGGCGTGGCGACGGGTTCAGGCACACCACAGGCCAACGTGAGGGACAGCAACGACGCGGCGACGAGCAGGCGCATGCGACGGGGTATGCCGGCCCTGAAAAGGAGGACACGGTGCCCGCCGAGCTGCGCGGAGCTCAACGCATGGACACTCGCCGGGAACGCCTGAACACCAGCACAGCGAGTGCGGCCATCATTCCAGGCATGCTCGAGCAACCAGGCGTGGGCAGGGCTGACATGCCGTTCTCATCGATGGGCTTCGGCTCGTCGGACGAGCCGCTGCAGGCAAGCGTGAAACTCGTCGAGGCAGTCAACGGCTCGCTGACTCCGGCGATCGCGCCCTGGAGTTCGGCGGTGTGCTGACCGAGCCCGACACCAACGCCCCCCGTCTCGGGCGAGCACGGCACGTTCACCTCGAGCACCCGGTTGCGCGCGCGATAGTACGGCATCGTCGCGACCAACCCGCTCGCACCAATCGAGCCCACCGGCTCGCGAGCCCAGACTTTTCCGTCGACGACGAGTGACCAGGTGGTGACCGGGAGAAACGGCACCAACTCCGCAGCGGGCGTGAATGCAAACTGCGCGTAGGCACCGCTCATGGCCATGAAGCAGCTCGGTCCTCCGGGAATCGACACGGTGCCGTGGCCGCGAGCTTTCACGCTGAACGAGCCGAGCGTCGACGGCAACGGCTGGGCACCCGAGGTCGTGAAGGCGACGTCGGTGAAGGAGCCGCCCCCGCATTCCGTCGGGAAACGAAGGAGAAGGGACTGGCCGGCGGAGAGCGGTTGCAACGGCCGCACGACGACGACGGAGCGATCGCCACTGCGCTCGACCGAGGCGGGAATGGGTTGGCGATTGGCCGTGAGCAGCTCGAAACCGGCGTCGGCAACGTCGAGCCCCGGCGCGAACGCGTCGATCGCGTCGACGGGCACGGCGGGCGCATTCGCAGGCACCGACGCACCCGCGAGCGAAGAACCGAAACCACAGGGTGGGCCAGAGCACGCAAACGCAAGCCCGGGAGCGCCCAGCAGCACGACGAGGAAGATTGCGCGGAGCGCGAATCGCATGCCAGTGAGCTTGTTCGACGGCGCCCGCTCGTGTCGAGCGGCTGATCAGGCGCTCTTCGACTCGCTCTTGCCGAGCGTCTTCTGCGTGCCGCGCTCGAGACGCTTCGTCACCGCATCACGGCCAAGCCCGTTCATGATGCGCGCGGCGAGTGAGGGCCAGAGCCGTTGCAACAGCAGCAGGCCTCCGTTGCCACCCGGCAGCGCTCGCGCGGCGTTCGAGTCGAGGAACGAGACGAAGGCCTCGGCCACCCAGGCGGGCTCGAAGATCTTCGGGAGCGCGAGTGGCCAGCGCTCACCCGCCTCGGTGCTGGTGTGGGGCGGCGAGAAGACCCGCACGTCG
>JAEUJR010000508.1 GCA_016793585.1 Archangium sp. | reverse complement strand
CACCGACGAGGCCTGCGTCGCTGATGGTGTGGTGAGGCGCGCGAAACGGCCGCTCGTGAATCAACGCCGCGTCTTGCGGCACGAGCCCGAGCACCGAGTAGATGCGCGTGACGTCGAGCGCCTCGTCGAAGCGCATCTGGGGAAGAATCGTCGGCAGCCGCCGTGCGAGCATCGTCTTGCCCGAGCCCGGAGGGCCGCACACGAGCACGTTGTGCCCACCCGCCGCGCCGAGCTCGAACGCGTCTTTCACGTCCTCCTGGCCGCGCACGTCGGCCATGTCGAGCGGGTGCAGCACCTTCGGTGGCCCGTTCGGGTTGCGCTGAAATGGCGTGAGCGGCGCGTCGCCCGTCAGGTGCGCGACGGCCTCTTGAATCGTCGTCACGGGAATCACCTGAATGCGGTCGACGAGCGCGGCCTCGGCGGCGTTCGCGTGCGGCACGAGCACTCCGCGAAAGCCGGCGTCACGCGCGGCGAGCGCCAACGGCAACACGCCACGAATCGGCTTCACCGCGCCGTCGAGCGAGAGCTCTCCACCGAAGAGCCAGCCGTCGAGCGCGTCGGGCTCGAGCAGTCCTCCAGCTGCGAGCACACCGAGCGCGATGGGCAGCTCGAACGTCGCGCCCTCTTTCTTCAAGTCGGCCGGAGCCAGGTTCACCGTGATGCGCTTCTGCGGCAGCACGAAGCCGCAGTTCTTGAGCGCCGACACCACGCGCACCTTGCTCTCTTTCACCGCGCCGTCGGGCAAGCCGACCACGTTGAAGAACGGCAGCCCGAGCGCCATGTCGACTTCGACCTCCACCACCACTGCCTCGATGCCGACCAGCGCACCCGACCGAACCCGCGCGAGCATGTGAACGCCTCCCGAGCGATGGCGGGAGCAAGCGTCAGGCCCGGCGGTGGAGCGCCGCTATCGTCACGAGAACAGACGCGCTCTCAGCGAACGAGAAGGAGACTGGAGTCCACGTGCGCAGCTCGGCTCAGGGGAGGCAGACCGTGTCGTACGAGACCTCGACAGTGCCGCGCGTGGCGGCGAGCACCGACGGCAGCACGACCGTGTTGGTCACCACATCGAACTGAAACGTCGTGTTCGAGAGCGGAAAGCCGCCCTGACTCACGACGAGGTTCGGCGTCGTCGAAGGCGTGCCCGTGAGCCAGACGCGGTCGCGATGCCCGGCGGCCACGGCGCCTGCCTGTGCCAACGCGCTCGGCCAGGTGTTGGCGCAGAGACTCAGCCGCTCGCCGCCGAACGCCACGACCGTCGGGTCGGGCGGCGCCATCATCGTCGGGGGACAGCCAGCAGGCGGCTGGTCGATCAGGCTCAGGCTGAAGTCCTGCGGCCGGTTGGCGCCCTTCACGTTTCGAAGCTGCGCGAGCTGCCAGGCGGCGGGCGTACCGAACCCTTCGAAGTCGGCGATGGCGACGACGCCGAGTACGGCACCCGAGCGGAGCAGCCCTGCACTTCGAGCCGGGTCGAACACGTTCGGCGCCGTGAACGCATTGACGGTATTTGCGACCAGCTCTTCCAGCGCGCTGCTCTGCGTCTGAAACCAGCTCGCGACGTGGGCCTGCGGGTTCGGCGTCGTCGAGGTGATGACTCGCACGCCTGCGTCGCTCGAGAGGAAGGCGCCGTTGAAGCAGCGTGGGCAGTCGAGCGAGTCACGCTCCGAGCCCGTCGCCGCGATGTGCACGTCGACGCCCTGGTTCATCGGAGCGGTGCGCAGCGACTCGAAGCTCGCCGCCAACGCGGCATGGCCCGGCACGAACGAGCACGACGTGTCGACGACCAGCAACACGTCAGCCGCGGACGGGAGGCCAGTCACCAGCGTCTCCTTCACGCGGGTCGTCGCGGCGCCTCGGCCTCGCAAGACGACGAGGTGCTCGAGCGGCCCCGATTGCTGCACCGACACGCGAAACGCCCCCAGCTCGTCACCTTCTCCCTGAGGGCGAAAGCGCAGCTGCAGCGACACGGGCATGCCCCCGCGCGTCAGCATCAACGGCGCTTGCGGCAGCGGCGTCACCACCGAGAAGGCCTGTCGTCCGTCGTCGATGAGCGTGCCGCCGGTGATGGTGATGGGCGTGTTGCACTGGTTGAAGAGCTGCACGGTGCGGTCGACGGAGCGGCAGCCCAGCGCGACGGTTCCAAAGTCCATCGGGCTCGGGTCGATGACGAGACAGCCAACCGCCTGCGTCGCCGCGAGCGGCACCGAGGCGACGCCCTGCAGACTCGAGAGCCGCACGTCGACCGCGCCGACGAGGGTCGAGGTGGTGGCAGGCACCGGGCCGGGCTGAGCGGCACGCACGACGATGGAGCGGCACTCCTGCGGCGCGAGCTCGACGTCGCGCGGCGGGTCGACGACCGAGAAGCCGGCGCCGCGCGTGGTGACGGTGCTCACGAGGCATCGGTCGCTCGTGGCGACGCCGGTGTTGCACAGCCGAAGCACGCGCTCCTTCGGCAGCGGCTCACTCACGTGGCCAAAGTCGAGCGCGGGCGTGAGCGTGAAGTTGCACGGCGGCAGCTGCACCGGCCGAACGGAGACTCGAACGGTGACCATCGGCCGCTCGGGGTCGTTGCTGGTGAACGTCACGTCCCACGCCTTGAGGCCCATCGCGTCGGTGTTCGCGTTCTGAAGAGCGAGGCGCACCGGCACCGAGAGCCCGGTGGTGTTGGGCGGCAGCGAGGTCGCTGCTCCTGGAGGCGCGTTCACACACTGCCCCGCCATGAAGGTGCCGACGCAGAGCTCGTCGACGAGCGATTGCGGGTTGACGGGCCGAACCGTCCACGGGGTCGCGAGCTGCAGGTTGAACGCCGGGTCGGGCGGCGTCGTGTTGTGCCCGTAGTTGCGCAGCTCGAGGGTGCTCGTCAGTGGAGGCGCCGCGGGGAGGAACGGAACGCGGCCGAGGTCGAGCGAGTCGACGTGAAGGCTCGGGCCTCCGCCGAACCCGGTGACTGGCAGGGTGAGCTGGGCCGGTCGAGAGAGCGAGGTGCTCGCCGTCAACACGCTCGTCTGGGCTCCGAGCACCGTGGGGCGGAAGCGCAGGTCGATGGTGGCGGTGCCTCCGACGAGACCTCCGTTCGAGTCACGTCGCGCGGCGGGAACGGACAACGTCGTCACGGGGCGCACCAGCTCGAAGAACGCGCTGCCCGTGAGCTGAACCCGGCTGATCTCGACGGGCAGCATCGACAGGTTCGTCACCGTCACGCTGGTCTCCTTCACGCGGCCAGGGAGCACGAAGCCGAAGTTCGCAGGTGGGCCCCACGTCACCGTCTCGGCCACGCCCAGGCCATCGAGCTTCACGTTCACGGTGTCGCAGAGCGCCGACAGCTTCACCGGCAACACCTCGCGGAACAGGCCCTCGGAGCGTGGAGCGAATCGAATGGTGACGACGCGGGTCTCCATCGGAGCGAGCGAGAAGGCCGAAGGAGCGCCACGCAGGTCATATGCGGTGCCAGTGGCGAGGGGCCCGAGCGTCACGGTGGCCGAGGTGGTGGTGGGGTTCTTCAACGTGAGCGGCAACTCGAGGAAGTCACCGACCACGACGGCGCCGAAGTCGCGCCCCTGCTGCACGTCACACGTCGCGTCGACGACCTGGCCCGAGAGTTCGAAAGGCACCGGCTCGGCGACGGTGGTGTTCGAGAACCACAGGCGCAGCTGAGCGCGTTCGCTGCCGACGGTGCGGGCGAGGAACGTGAGGGGAAGCTCTGCCGTCTCGCCCCGAGGAATGAGCGCGCGCGTCTGCGAAACGACGAAGGCCGGAGCGTCGACGACCTCGTCACCGAGCTGCACGGCGCTGCTCACGCCAACGCGCTCGATGCGCTCGAGCTGCAGCGCCCCCTCGCCGACGTTCTCGACGAAGAGCGTGGCGCTGGCTGGAACACCGAGGCGAACGGCGCCGAAGTCGAAGCCGCTTGCTGTGATGCGCGCGCCCTGGTGCTCGATGAGGAGCCGAGGCGTTCCACGCGGAAGGGCCTCGACGGACTGGCATCGACACGACGCCAGCGACAGCAGGAAGAGCGCGCGGAGGAGCGACATGGGTGTGGTTCGTCGAGCCCCGTCCGGCCGCGGGAGCGTGTCAAGCGTAGCCCCTGACGCCAGCAGGAAGCGATGCTCAGCGGGCCTCGACGCGAAGGGGCAGACGAACCTTCGGCTGCTGCGGGCGAGACGTCATGAATTCGAGCTCACCCGTGGCCACGCCAACACCAGGCGCCATCGCTCGAAGCGCGAGCTGGGTGCACTGGCCGGGCACGAGCACGACGCCGCTCGGTCCCACGTTCACCGCGAACGACGAGTTTGCAGCGCGCAGCCGGAACGAATCGACGAGACACACGTCGCCTCGGGCGCTGGTGGGCGCCAGATTGCAGAGGCTGACGGCGCCGCTCTGCCAGGCGTTCATCGGGGGTTTCCCGAAGTCGAGGCCCTGGGTTGGCTGACCTCCGACGCTCGTCGTCACCTGAAGCAGACAGGGCGGCACCTGCACCGGCTCGGCGGTGACTTGCAGCGCGACCGTCGGCGTCATCGCGTGGCTGGAGGGAATGGCGACCTGCCACGCCTTCGTTCCCCCCGGGTCTCCACCTGCGAGCGACAGCGTCAACGGCAACCGAAGCTGCGCGCCGGGCGCGATGATGGCCGGGAGCGACGGTGCACAGAGGCCCGCGTCATCGACCTCTCCGACACACAGCTCGGCGCTCCCGACGATGGCTGGCGCGCCGAGCTGCAGCGGCTCCGTGCTCTCGTTGCGAATGACGGCCTCACGCACCGACCGATGCAGCGACCCCTGAAAGACGGCCACCTGCTCGAAGCGCACTTCGGCGGGCTCGACGATGACCTGCTCGGGGCCGGCCTCGGCCTTCAGCGAGACGGTGAGCCACGCCCTCGCGTCATCGTCACGCAGGGTGAGCTGCGCACGGTGGGGGCCATGGCGGCGAGGCGCGACCTCGACGAACACCTCGATGGAGTGGGTGCGCCACTCGCCTGGCCGCTCGTGAACGGCCGCCGGAATGGTGAGCGCCTGACCCGGCACCAGGGCGAAGCCGTCACCGAACTCCACGGTCGCTCTGAGATTGACGGAGCGCGGCAGCGTATTGCGAACGAGCACGGAGGCGGCGGCGCGGGTCAACGGCTCCACGCTTCCGAAGTCGAGCGTCGAGGGACCTTCGAGCGCTTCCAGCACCCACGCCGAACCACGCAGTGTCACCCGGCTCGGCAGACATCGCAGCGAGGACAGCTCGAGAGTGGCCCCATGTTCGCCCGTGAACCTCGGCGCCCACGCGACTGGCAACCTGACGTCGCTGTTTGCCGGCACGCGCACGAGCTCGGAGGGTTTCGAAAAGTCGAACATGCCGCGCTCGTCGACGAAGCGGCCGAGCTGAACGAGCTGGTCTCCCGCCGCCGGGTTGTGCAGCGTGATGACGCGCTCGAGCCGCTCGCCCACGCGCGCGGAGCCGAAGTCGACGTCGGCCGCCGTGATGCAGTCGCTGCGCAGGACGTCTCCGACGAGCGAGAGCACCAGCACCTGCCCGCCACCAAACCGCAGCTCGAGGCGACTGGCGACCGACGCGCCGCCGCGCCGTGCATGAAACACCACAGGCACCGTGACCCACGCGCCCGAGGCGATGGGCCGCAGCGGCAAGCCCACCTCGAAGTCCGGCGTGGCTTCGTCGAGAAAGCCGGGCGCCCGAACGAGGCCAGTGAAGGTCGAGACCTGCGTCAACTCGAGCGCGCCGTGGCCGGTGTTGATGAGCCGGACAGTGCGCCTGACGTCCTCTCCAGCGCTTCCGGTCAACGACAGGAGGAGCGTGTCGACGCCGCGATCTCCATCGTCGACGAGAATGTGCGGCTGGCCGTGGGGCGGGAGCGCTTCGACCGTCGGCTCCGTCGCTGGCTGACAGCCGAGCAGCAACACCGTGACGAACAGGGCACGCACCACTGAGGACATGGCGCAGGCACGCGCTGCTCGTCAAACCCGAGGCGCTCGACCGCAGCCCTCGGCCCGTCCACACCGAATGCGTGAAAACTCCGGGGCTTCGGTGCACACGGAAGATCCGACGCGCCCTGCAGGTGAGCGCCCTTCGTCCAAGGCGTGGGAACTTGCGTCGACGGCGTCCTTCACGTGGGCGCCGACTTCGGGTGTCATGTGCAGAACGATGCGCTGCCTTTCCGTTCCTGTGTTTGCCGCGCTGCTCGCGTTGGCGTCGTGTTCCCCTGTCGTTCAGCAGCAAGACTGCAGCCCTGCGACCTGCGCCGGCTGTTGTCAGGCCGGAAAGTGTGAAGCCGGCGTGACGGACGGAGCGTGCGGCCGGGCGGGCGCAACGTGCTCGCCGTGCCAGCTCGGCAGCGTGTGCTCACTCGGGACGTGCACCGTCTTCAGCCCCACGGGAGGCGGCTCGGCGACAGGAGGCGGCTTTGCGACTGCAGGTGGATCCGCAAGCGCGGGTGGCACTGCGACGGCGGGTGGCACCGCGACGGCAGGCGGCACCGCGACGGCGGGCGGCACTGCGACGGCGGGTGGCACGGCGACGGCGGGTGGCACTGCGACGGCGGGCGGCACTGCCACGGCGGGTGGCACTGCGACGGCGGGTGGCAGTGCGACGGCGGGTGGCACTGCGACGGCGGGCGGCACTACGACGGCGGGCGGCTCTGCGACGGCGGGTGGCACTGCGACGGCGGGCGGCAGTGCAACGGCAGGCGGCACTGCCACGGCCGGCGGGTCTGCAACGGCAGGCGGCTCCGCGAGCGCTGGCGGCTCCGCGAGCGCAGGCGGGACTGCGACGGACGGCGGCGCTTCGATCTGTGCCGGCACGCTCATCGAGTGCCCCGTGGTCGGCTGTGTCGACCCGCTCTCCAACATCCAGCACTGCGGCGGTTGTGGGCGCGCCTGCGGGCAAGGAGAAGTCTGCAATCGCGGCACCTGCCAGGTCCTTCCGCTCGATTGCACCTCGGGCCCCGGCTGCGGCGCCGGGTTCTTCTGCGACCCCATCTCGCGCCGGTGCATGGTGGGCTGTCGCCTCATCGCGGACTGCCCCACGGGAGCCACCTGTTCGACGGGCGGCGTGTGCCAGTGCCCCGTCGGCCAGCATGCGTGCGGGCAGCAGTGCGTCTCCGACACCTCGCCGTCGTCGTGCGGCACGTCATGTGTTGCGTGTCCCTCGACCGCGAACGGAGCGTCGACGTGTTCGGCCGGCACGTGCGGAATCACCTGCGCGATGGGCTTCGCGAGGTCGGGCGCCAACTGCGTCGACATCAATGAGTGCCTCACCAACAACGGAGGCTGCAGCCCCAACGCGACCTGCACCAACACCATCGGCTCCCGCACGTGTGCCTGCGTGGCTGGCTACACGGGCAACGGCGTCACCTGCACCGACATCAACGAGTGCCTGACGAACAACGGCGGCTGCGCTGCTCCTCCGGGCGGAGGCTGTCAGAACACGCCGGGCTCGCGGACCTGCTTCTGTGCGTTCGGCTACATGGGCAACGGCCTGACCTGCAGCGACGTCGACGAGTGCGCGACCAACACGGCGTTCTGCAGCCTGACCGAAATCTGCACGAACACCATCGGCAGCTACACCTGCTCGTGCGCGCCCGGCTTCGTCACCGTCGGAACGACCTGCACGTGCGGCGGCACCACCTGCACCACGCCGCCCGCTCCGTTCTGCTCGAGCACCACGACGCGCACGGTGCCGTCATTGCCCGCGACGACGTGCACCTCGGGCGTGTGCGGTTACACGAACGTGGTCGAGAACTGTCCCTGCACCAACGGCAATTGCTACGGGTGGCGGCAAATCTCCGTCAGCGGCTCGAGGCCGGTGGCCCGCTTCCAGCACGCGATGGCCTACGACTCGGCGCGTGGGCGCGTGGTGCTCTTCGGCGGCTTCGACGGCACCACGCGGTTCGGCGACACCTGGGAATACGACGGCATCGGCTGGTTCCAGGTCACGCCCACCGCGTCTCCTCCGGCGCGGTCCGGCCACGCGATGGCCTACGACTCGACCCGTCAGCGCGTGGTGCTGTTCGGCGGCACGACCTCGTCGGGTGAGGTGTTCGACACGTGGACCTACGACGGCACCACGTGGACCGAGGTCGCGACGACGGGAACGAGGCCGGGCGCACGCTCCGAGCACGCCCTCTCGTGGGACTCACTGCGGCAGGTCGCCGTGCTCTTCGGCGGTGTCGCGGGGGCGACGTCGCTGAACGACACCTGGACGTGGAACGGCACCGCGTGGACGCAGGTGGCCCTCACCGGCATGTCGCCACCACCGACGCGCGCGCACGCGATGGCCTTCGACTCGATGCGCGGCCGTGTCGTCGTCTTCAGCGGCTCGCTCGGGCCCGGTTCGTCACAGACCGCCACCTGGGAGTGGAATGGAACGAGCTGGACCATGCAGGGCGCCGCAGGCTCGAGCCCGGCGCGTGACGCAGCCGCCATGACCTACGACCCGGTGCGGGGCCGCGCGATCGTGTTCGGCGGCATCTCGTCGTCGACCATCTCGGACGAGACGCTCGAGTGGAACGGCACCGCTCCGTGGGTCGTCATCAGCCCGAGCACGAGGCCGACGCTGCGGCGTTGGCACGCGATGGTGTTCGACACCATGCGCAGCAAGGTCGTGATGTTCGGCGGCATGAACACGAACGCCGGGTCCCGCAACGGGCAGACGTGGGAGTTCGGCCCCTGACGCGCTCGGCTCAGCGCCGGTTCGCGTCGGCGAACGTCCAGGCGTCGACGAGCAGGGGCCGACGTCGGTCTTCACCAGGAAGCTCGTTCATCGCGACCAACCAGAAGGGCAGGAGCGACCTCGAGTTCAGCGATCCAGTTCG
This sequence comes from Archangium sp., assembly GCA_016793585.1. The sequence continues at coordinate 4,111 of JAEUJR010000508.1, read as the reverse complement.
TCGGTCATCATGCCGAGCGTCGAAGCTCCTGCGGCCTTCGCGCCATCGAGGGCCGCCACCACGCGGCCATAGTTCGCGCGCCCGTCTGCGGTGACGAACACGAGCTTCTTCGGCCGGCCCTCGAGCGCCGCCTTCAACGTCGCCACGTACTGCTCCATCGCGACCGGCTGCTGGTTGAGCGTCACCGTTCCATCAGCCGCCACGGCCACCACCAACTGCGTCTCGGTCACCTGCGGCACGTCGACCTTCTCTGTCTGCGGCACCGCCACCGTCAGGTCCTTCTCGAGCAGCGGCGTGAGCACCATGAAGATGATGAGCAGCACCAGCACCACGTCGACGAGCGGCGTGACGTTGATCTCCGACGAGAGCGACATCGCCGGCTTGATGACGCGCACCTTCACTTCGCCACCGCCTCGACGCCGAGCGCCACCGACTTCGCGCCTGCTTCTCGCGCCAATCGCATCACGCGCCGCACGTCGTCGAACGCGAGCCGCTCGTCACCCTTGAGCAACACGCGCCGCCCTGGAGCCACCTTCAGCGCCTGCGCCACCACCGCCACGAACGCGTCGTCATCGAAGCGCCGGTTCTCGACCCACAGTTCCTTCTCGACCGTGACGGAGACGACGAGTGGATTGGTCGCGCCCTCTCCTTCCACCTGCGTCGCCTTCGGCAGCGTCACGTCTTTCCCGCGCTGCAGCAGCGGCGTCACCACCATGAAGATGATGAGCAGCACCAGCACCACGTCGACGAGCGGCGTGACGTTGATCTCACTCTTGAGCCCCTTACCGGAGCCGAGCCCCATCGCCATCAGCGCGGCTTCGCCAGGGAACGCGAGACGTGGTCGAGCAGCTCGTTCGACGACTCCGCGATGTCGACCGCGCGCGCCTCGACCCACTGCGAGAGGAAGTTGAACGCCACCACCGCGGGAATCGCGACGAGCAACCCGAACGCCGTCGTCACCAGCGCCTCGGCGATGCCGGCCGACACCGCACCGAGCCCTCCGGAGTTCGTCTTTGCCATCGACTCGAACGAGTTCACGATGCCCATCACCGTGCCGAGGAGGCCGACGAAGGGCGCGGTGGAGCCCACCGTCGCGAGCACCGACAACCCACGCTTCAGCGTCTGCAGCTCACGCGTCGCCTGCCGCTCGAGCGCGCGCGCCACCGACTCCACCTTCACCTCACGCTCGTCGGGTGCCGTGTGAAACGCCTTCAGCCCCGCGTGCAGCACCGCGCCGAGATAGCCGCCACCGGGCTTCGACTCGGCCGCCACCTTCGCCACGTCGCCATCGGCGAGCTGCTTCGCGAGCGTCTCGGCGAACCGTCGTGACAAGCCGCCCGCCGTCACGAACGCGAGCACGCGCTCGAACGCCACCACGAGCGAGACGAGTGACATGAACAGCAGCGTCACCACGATGCCGCGCGCGAAGGGGCCCATCGCGGCCCACAACGACGTCAGGCTGAAGTCCATCGCACCTGTCTGCACGCGTTTCCCCTCTCGCCACCGTCACCGCGGCATCGTCAGCCGGATGTTGAAGAAATAGTCGATGTTCACCGGCCGCCCCTGGAACGTCGCGGGAGCGCACCTCCACTTCGACACCTGCGCCAGCGCCACCTCGGTCATGAACGGCAGCCCCTTCACGGGCTGACAGCTCTGCACGGTGCCATCGACGCGAATGGTGCAACGAATGATGAGCAGGCCTTCGACCTTCGCCTCGAGCGCTTCACGCGTGTACTCGATGGGCGCGAGCGAGCGGTCGCACTCGGGCCGCGTCATGCCTTCACCGAAGGGGAGCACCGCTTCTCCGCTCCCGCCCGTTCCCGTGCCGTCACTGGCCTGCGCGGGCCCATCACCCGACCCCGTGCCGGTCGAGTCGGAGCCGCCAGTCGAGGTGTCTCCCGGCTCGGTCGTCTCAGGGCCGTTCGTCGTCACCGGCTCCTCGGGCACCACCTCAGGCTGCGGTGAGGGCTCGGGCACGGCGGCGGGAATCTCTCTGGGCGCGACGACCTCGAGGCGTTTGACCTTCGGTGCAGGCGCGGCCGGCTTCGGCGCTGCGGGCTCGGGCGTCGGTGTGGGAGTCACCACAGGCGCCGACGAGAAGAACGTCACCTCGGGCGCGTTCTCGTTCGTCGAGCGCGTGGGCCGCAGCGCCGCCTGCCAGGTGATGACTCCCGCGACCGCGACGCCGTGGAGCCCGAGCGCGAGCAGGGCCACCATCGTCCACCGTGCTGTGTCGCGCTGAGGAGCGGCCCGAACGGAATCGAACATCGACCGCCGAGGTGTAGCACCCAAGCCGAGCAGCTCCGGCCCGAAGCGCGCGCGCAGCGCATCAACATGGGTGCGTGCCCTCATTGACAGGTGATGGTCCACCGCTACGGTGCGCCGCCGCCCACGTGCCCGGCCGGAGGGGACATGCTGAACACCAGGTCATCGAAGACGCTCGCCGTCGCCGCATCGTTGGTGGCGTCGCTCGCCTTCGCGCAGGGCAACTCGGTCATCACCGGCACCGTCACCGACGCCGCGACGAACAAGCCCATCGGCGACCTCGTCATCACCGCCACGTCGCCCGCGCTCCAGGGTGAGCGCGTCGTCGTCACCGACGCGGCGGGCATCTATCGCCTCTCTCAGCTGCCGCCGGGCACGTACACGCTCCGCCTCTCGCGGGAGTCGTACAAGCCGTTCACCCGCGCCGACGTGCAGGTTCGCGTCGACCGCACCATTCGCGTCAACGTGCAGCTGCAGCCCGAGTCGCTGCAGTCGGAAGAGATTCTCGTCGTCGGCAAGGCGCCCACCGTCGACGTCGGCAGCGCCACCCAGGGCATCAGCGTCACGAAGGACTTCATCGACCGCGTCGCCTTCATTCGGCCCAACGCCACCGGCCAGCGCAGCTTCGAAGACATCGCGCAGGCGGCGCCGCAGGTGACGGCCGACCGCTACGGCTACGGCTTCAACGGCGGGCAGAGCCCCGAGAACCTGTACCTCGTCGACGGCGTGCAGGTGAACGACCCGACGTACGGCTCGCTGCGCACCAACATGGGCGTCGGCGGAGCGCTGCTGCCCCTCGAGTTCGTCGAAGAGGTGAACGTCATCACCGGCGGCTACCTGCCCGAGTTCGGTCGCGCGGGCGGCGGCGTGCTCAACGTGGTGACGAAGTCGGGCTCGAACGACTTTCACGGCTCGGTGTGGGGCAACTGGTGGCCGGGCGCGCTGACGGCGACTCCGAACACCGTGCGCAACGAAGGCAGCGCCCTCGAGACGACGACGAAGCGCCACAACACCGGCGACTTCGGTGCCGACCTCGGCGGCGCCATCATCAAGGACAAGCTCTGGTTCTACGGCGGCGTCGCGCAGTCGTTCGACCGCCAGCGCGTCACGCGGGGCGTGCGGCGCTTTCTGCTCAACGACGACGCGAGCGACTTCCTCTACGACGACGCCGGCAACATTCGCACCGAGGGCGTGACGAGCAACTCGCGCTTCGACGACCGCCGCGCCTTCACCTGGTTCGGCAAGCTGACGTGGCTCATCGACGGCAACAACTCGCTCGCGCTCTCGGTGACGGGCAGCCCGCAGCAGCGCGTGGCGCCGGTGTTCGCGCCGCTTGGCTATGGCGCCGACCTCGACACCACCAACTCGACGACGGCCTCGCTCAAGTACACGGGCAGCTTCCTCGACAAACACCTGCTGGTCGACGCGACCGCCGGGTGGAACCGCACCGAGCAGGCGCGGCTGCCGAACGATGGCTCGCACCCCGGCCAGACGACGGGCTTCGCCGGTGTTCCGCAGACGCAGTTCCGCCGCAACCCGCCGCTGTCGATTCGTGACTTCGAAGAGCTGCCCGCCGGCGTCGCTGACCTCTGCGAGCCCGCCGGTTTCATCGCCAGCAAGCGCGTCGCCTACAAAGGCCTCAACCGCTACGTGATGGCGTGCCCCGTCACCGGCGGTGGCGCGACCTACAACATCGGTGGCCGCGGCTTCATGTCGGAGTCCGAAGCCGACCGCCTGCAGGCGCGGGTGAACGTCTCGTACCTCTTTCAGCTGCTCGGCCACCACATCGCGCGCGCGGGCGCCGACGTGGAGTGGACGCAGTACCGCGTGAACAAGGCGTACTCGG
>JAEUJR010000499.1 GCA_016793585.1 Archangium sp. | reverse complement strand
ACGCCCGCCGCGACGAGCGCGTACATCGCGTCGGCTTCGGCCGACTTCCACGCCTCTTCCGCGGCGCGTTTTCCGAAGGCGGTGCGGTTGTCCATCGCGCGCTGCGTGCGCGTGTTCCGAACCTGACGCCCTTCGAGATAGCCGGAGTCGTTCTTGAAGCTGCGAAACTCGCGCTCCTTGTACAGCTTGGCTGCGACCGGTTCGCCGCGGTGGCTGACGAGCCAGACCTCGGCCTCCTTGCCCGTCTTCAGCTGCTGAAAGACCTCGTCGATGATGCCTTCGTCCAACAGGTGCTGCAGCTTCTCCATCACGACCTCGAATGCCGGTGTGTCAGGTCCTGCCCGTCGCGAGCGATGAGCGCCGATACCACTCTCACAGGCAGGACACGACCTCGACCGCATAGCTGATCGGCGTGGCCAGCCCTGGAGCCGTGACGGTGACCTGGTACGTCCTGCCCGCCTGCGTGGTCCACCCCATCGGGTTGAACCGAATCGCGTAGCGGCTGCCGTAGTTGTCTCCGAGCTGGGTGACGGTGACGGGCTTGGCGGCGCCGCCCTCGGTGACGGTCACGCTCGCGCCCACCAGGCTGAACGCCGCCGAGTAGGTCTGCACGGTCCACCCCGTGGTGTCGACCGACGGGTTGCCTGGAATCGCGATGGCCTCGAGGGGAACGGGGCCCGGCGGAGGCCACGCCATGAACGACTTCGTCGCCGTGCCCGACCCCCCGATGACGTGATGACAGCTGCCGCCGGTGGTGCCGCCGATGCCGATGGGGCCGAGCTGATTCGAGAGGAACCAGCGGCGATGCCCGATGGTCGTCGCGTTGCCGGAGTCGGACATGTACATGTCGATGCAGCGCACCGCGCGCGTGGAGCAGATGTTCGAGCGCCCCGCCGCCGTCGCGCCGTTCATCGAGTAGCAGGCCCAGTTCGTCGGCGGTGAGTGGCTGAGCTGGTTGTTCGCGTCCATCATCAGCGCGCACTCCTGCGCGGCCTGGTTCTTCGTCGCGTCGAGCGTGACGGCGGGCAGGTCGGCGATGAAGCGGTACAGGTTGATGAGCTTGAGCGCGTTGTTCTTGCCGACGTCGTTCAGCTCGCCTGCGGCGCAGGGCATCACGGTGCCCGACCAGGTGCCTTCGCTGAGGTCCATGCGGTCGCAGCGCCATCGCCGGCAGACCTGCTCTGCGCGGGTGCCGCCCGTCAGCGCGCAGGGGCCCGAGACGATCGCGCCGCCGCCCGAGCCGCCACCGCTCGCGGTACCTCCAGCCGTGGTCGTGCCTCCAGCCGAAGCGGCCGCGCCGCCCGCTGAGCCGCCTCCAGCATCACCGCCTCCCGCGAGGCCGCCGCCCGCCACCACGCCGCCATCGTCGAACGGCGGCGGGCCCATCTCAGACACCGCGCCGGTGCACGCCGAGAGCAGAACGCCGAAGACCACCGCGTGGGGCCGCATCGAGCGCGAGTGTGAGGTCACGAGCGGGGCCCCTGCAACGGGTGCAGATGTCGCAACATGTCGGACTCGAGGTGCCGGCACGACTCGACGGGCCGTGAGAGGTCGACCTCGAGGTAGCGCTTGTTGGCCCGGGGCGCGCCGAAGAGCACCGGCTGCACCTGGTTGTCGCCCTCGATGTACCAGCCGGAGTGGTCGCGATCGTGCCCGTGCACGACGACGCGCAGCCGGTGGCCGACCTCGTCGCTGATCCGCTCCAGCATCGAGGCCGCGATGGGCGCGCTCTGGCCGTAGCTCCACAGCAGCTCGTTCACGGCGCGAAAGCGCGAGCCCTGGTCCTTCGTCGGAGGCAACACGCCGTCGAGCAGCGCCAGCGACGTCAACGCGTCTCCGGGTACCCCGTGCGAAAGGAGCAGCCCGCACGGCGCGACGAGCACGAGCAGGCCGTTCGAGAAGAGCGACTGCATTCGTTCGTGTTGCACCGTCGACAGACGCACCTCGAGCGCCTGCACTTCGTCGGGGTGAAACTTGCTCGTGTGCGGAAAGCCGAGGTGCCCGACGTCGTGATTGCCGAGCACGACGTGTACGTGCTCCGGCCGCCGCTGCTTCAGCTCGAAGAGGCGGTCGATGAGGGCAGGGCTCTCGTCGTCGTAGTCATAGAGGTCGGGCATCTGCCGGCGGCCGCGCTCGTCGGGCCCGTGCACGAGGTCTCCCAGCAGCGCCCAGTGCAGCTCGACGCCGGCCTGCCACGCGGCCTCGGCCTTCGCCTCGAGCGCGAGAAAGTCCTCCAGGTTTCCGTGCAGGTCGGTGCTGACGAGCAGCGTGCCCCGGCTGGGAAGAACGAAGGAGCGCGACGTCACGCACTTCACGTTAGTCGCGCCGGCGTCGGCACACCCCTCGCAATCTCCGTCACCCATGACGCGTGGTGTGGATGACCGGACACAGGTTCAAGCAGTCACGCTCCGCGCTGAAGCGGAGCTCCTCAAGTCGTGGATGGCCCGCCGCGACGCCGCGGCCGAGCGCAGACGGGAAGGGCCGCTGGCGGCGGTGATGCATCGGTTGGAGCTGCTCGAGCGCGAGGTGCCACGGCTCGAGGTCGAGGTCGCCTCGCTCGAGAAGCAGCGGGCGAGTCCCCCCGGGCTTCGGCAGTCGTTCGCCTCGGGCCTGCTGCGCGGCGCGCTGCTCACGTTCGCTGCCCTCGTCTGGGTCGTCGGCGTCGTCACCCTCGACCCCACCGCGCACGTCGACGCGCCGGTACGGGTGCTCGCCATGCTCGGCGCGGTGGTGTCGATCACCGTCTCGCGTGTCGTGCAGGAGACGCGGTCATGAGCAGCCCTGCCGAGCTCTCGACGCTGCAGCAGGAGGTCGCCGAGCTCTGGCGCCGCTTCAAGAGCGGGCGCCCCACCGCAGAGGTCGACCCTGAACGGCAGGCGCTGCTCGAGCGCACGCGCTCGCTGACCGAGCAGCAGCAGGCCCTCGCGAAACGCCGCGACACGCTCGAGAACGAGCTCCGCCGGGCGCGCGGCGCTGACTCCAGCCGTCGCGTCGCCGTCTCCATGCTCGGTGCGCTCTGCGGCGTCGTGCTGGCGTCGCTCGCCGGAATCATCGCCATCGAGGCGATCGCGCTCGCCACCATCGATCTTCCGCCGCTCGTCGGCGCCCTGCTCCTCGTTGCCATCGTGCCCGCGCCGCTGCTGCTTCGCCTGCGCTGAGCGCGCGCGGCGGAGCGCCTCGTCACGTCAGTCGTGGGTCGAGCGCTCCCGCACCACGCCGGGAACGCCCGTGACGACGGCGCCGGCGGGCACGTCGTGCAGCACCACCGCGTTCGCGCCGATGATGGCGCCCGCGCCGATACGAACGGGCCCGAGAATGCGTGCGCCCGCGCCTACCATCACGTCGTCTTCGATGACGGGGTAGCCGTTGTCCTTCGCGGTGCCGACGGTGTTGCTGCCCATGAAGCGCACGCGCGCGCCGACCTTCGCGTCGCCGCCGATGACCACCGCCATCGGGTGAATGAAGTTCACCCCGTCTCCGAGCGTGACCTCGTTGCCAATCTCGGTGCCGTACACTGCCGTCGAGAACCGCCGCAGCAGGTGATTGACGAGCGGAACGCGGGCCGAGCGGGCGCTTGCGCGAAGGCGTTGAATCAGCAGCAGTTGAAACCCATCGGTGCCCAGCACGCGCCGCTTCGAGACGGGGTGCGTGTACGAGCGCGCCAGCTCTCGCGCGTCGGCCAACAACTGGGTCACCAGACTTCGACTCACGCACTGTGCAGTAACCCGCGCGCGCGTGTAGTGGCAATGAAACCGCGTGCGTGTTCGCCACCGAAGGGGCAAGGTGCCCGCGATGGCTTTCTCGAAAGACGTGTTGGCGTTCGATCGCCCCGCTGAAGTCTCCCGCATCTCCACCTGGTTCAAGGCGAGCGTGATGGGAACGCTCAAGAAACGTGGCGTGGTCATCGGCCTGTCGGGCGGCATCGACAGCTCGGTCTGCGCCGCGCTCGCCGTGAAGGCGCTCGGCCCCGACAAGGTGTTCGGCCTCTTCATGCCCGAGCACCACTCGGCGGGTGAGTCGCTCGAGCTCGGCCAGCTGCTGGCGAAGTCGCTCGGCATTCAGGCCATCACCGAGAGCATCGCGCCCGCGCTCGAAGGCGCCGGCTGCTACGCCCGGCAGGACGAGGCGATTCGCGCCGTGTTCCCCGAGTACGGCAAGGGCTGGAAGAGCAAGATCACGCTGCCCTCCATCGTCGACTCCGACCGCTTGAACGTCTTTCAGCTCACCGTGCAGTCACCGACCGGAGAGCTCAAGACCGCGCGCATGCCGCTGAGCTCGTACCTGCAGCTGGTCGCGGCGACGAACTACAAGCAGCGCGTGCGCAAGATGGTCGAGTACTACCACGCCGACCGCCTCAACTTCGCCGTCGTGGGCACGCCGAACCGCCTCGAGTACGACCAGGGCTTCTTCGTGAAGCAGGGCGACGGCACCGCCGACATCAAGCCCATCGCGCACCTCTACAAGACGCAGGTGTACGCGCTGGCCGAGACGCTGGGCGTGCCCGAAGACATTCGCCGCCGGCCACCCACGACCGACACGTACTCGCTGCCGCAGACGCAGGAGGAGTTCTACTTCGCGCTCCCCTACGACCGCATGGACCTGTGCCTGTGGGCCGTGAACCACCAGGTGCCCGCGGCCGAGGTCGCGCCGGTGCTGAACCTGTCGGCCGAGCAGGTCGAGCGCGTCTTCAAGGACATCGCCTCGAAGCGCCGCGCCACGCGCTACGGCCACCTGCCGCCGATTCTCGTCGAGCCGATCTTCCACGAGACGCACGAGCTCTGAGCTGCACTCCTTCTTTTCGGGGGAAACCAACACCATGACGACGTTCGCTCCACCGCCCGCCCTGCATCGGCTCGCGACGCCGCTGCTCCACGACTTTCTCGAGAACACCGCCGCCCGCCTGCCCGACAAGGTCGCGCTCGTCTGCAAGGGCGTGCGGGTCACCTACGGCGAGCTCGACCGTCAGGCCAACGCGCTCGCGCACGCGCTCGTCGAGTCGGGCGTCGAGCGCAGTGACCGCGTCGTCGTGTTCGCCGACAACACCGTCGAGACCGTCGTCTCGTTCTGGGCGGTGCTGAAGGCCAACGCCATCGTGAGCATCATCAACCCGCTCACGAAGCACGACAAACTCACCTACTACTTGAACGACTGCCGCGCGAAGGTGCTGCTCACCGACATGCACCTGGCGTCGGTGTTCACGCAGAGCGCGCCCAACACGCCGCACCTCGTGCGCACCATCGTGAGCGGAGCCTTCGATGCTTCGAAGCTGACCGCCGTGAAGAACCCCGAGGCGTGGTCGAGCGCGTTGGCTCGAGGGAGCGACGCGGCCGAGGCGCAGAAACACTTTGGGCACGTGAAGGGCGGGCCTCCGGGGCGGCGCTGCATCGACAACGACCTCGCGGCCATCATCTACACCTCGGGCAGCACGGGCGACCCGAAGGGCGTGATGCTCACCCACCGCAACATGCTCACTGCGGGCACCAGCATCTCGACGTACCTCGAGATGAAGGAG
>JAEUJR010000498.1 GCA_016793585.1 Archangium sp. | reverse complement strand
AAGCGCAGCGACGCCGAGTTGATGCAGTAGCGCAGACCGCCCTTGTCGCTGGGGCCGTCATCGAAGACGTGGCCGAGGTGGGCGTCACCCGACTTCGAGCGCACCTCGACGCGCACCATGCCGAAGGCCATGTCTGTGTGCTCGGTGACGACCTGCTTCTGAATGGGCTTCGTGAAGCTCGGCCAGCCTGAGCCCGAGGCGAACTTGTCGGTCGAGCTGAAGAGCGGCTCGCCGGTGGTGACGTCGACGTAGATGCCAGCTTCGTGGTTGTCCCAGTAGGCGTTGCGAAACGGCGGCTCGGTGGCGGCTTCGCAGGTCACCTTGAACTGCTCGGCGGTGAGCTTCTGCTTGAGCTCGTCTTTCGAGGGCTTGAGGTAGTTCTTCACGGGCAGCTCCTGTTCGGTGGCGGTCGAGGTGTTGGGAGCGCCGACGCGTTTCGTCTTCGCAGCCTGCGCCCAGGCGACGGCCGCGACGGCGAGGACGATTCCAACCAGCAGGAAGACGAGGCGATTCATCGTGTCGGGCTCCATGGTTCGTTCGAAAGACACGAGGCTTACGCCACGTGCACGAAGCTGGTTTCGCCCAATCGGGTGGAGCTGACCGAACCGACTGATCCGACTCGGGTTTTCAGGCGCGTTCGAACAACGCGCCGGCCCAGGTGAGGCCCGAGCCGACGACGCACAACGCGATGGCCTGGCCGAGCTGGTCGCTGCCCCAGTGCTCGGAGAACACGCTCGGCGCGCCAGAGGAGCCGACGTTGCCGCGCACGTCGACGTTGAAGAGGTGACGGCCTTCGGGCACCTCGCAGCGGCGGGCGACGGCCTCGAGCATGCGCAGGTTGGCCTGGTGGCCGATGAAGGTGAGGTCGTTGACGTTGCCGCCGCGCTTCATCCAGTCGGCGCGCAGCACCTCGTAGACTTCGCTGGCGCGTTTGACGGCGAACTTCTGCACCTCGGCGCCCTGCTGCGTGAAGTGGCCGAAGCGGGGAACCTTCACCTTGTCGGCGCCGGCGGGCTCGCCCTTCAGGTACGTCGAGGTCACCTTCCACGGGCCGGGAATGCGGGGCGAGACGATGGCGGCGGTGGAGCAGTCTCCCCACAACACGCAGCTCGAGCGGTCGCTGTAGTCGACGACGCGGGTCGAGTTCTCTGGGTTCACCAGCATGATGAAGTCGGGCAGCTTCTCGGGCCGCATGGCCTCGATGAAGTAGAGCTGGCTGCAGAAGCTGGAGCAGGCGCTGGCGACGTCGAGCGAGGGGCCATCGATGCCGAGCGCTTCGGCGACGCGGTTGGCCTCGGCGGGAATGCACTCGTCGGGGCTGCAGCTGCCCGAGAGCACCATGCCGATGTCTTTGACGGTGAGCTTCGCGCGCTCCAGCGCCAGCTTGCCCGCACGCGCGCCCGTCTCGGCGTTCGACAGCGTGGCGGCCTCGATGGCCTGCCGCGGGTCTTTGTTCTTCGTCTCGCGAATGTAGTCGAGCGGCAGCACGGTGTGCCGGGAGCGGATCCCCACGCGCTCCATGATCCACGCCTCGTTCGTCTCGATGCCGAGGCTCTCGAGGAACGCGTTGGTGACGAGGTTCTCGGGGTGAAAGTGACCGATGGCGTGCAGGTACAACACGGAAGAACCCTCCCCGCGGTTGAGCGAAGGGAGGGTTCGTAGCCCGCGGGGTGTCAGGCTTGCGTCAGCGCAAGCGAAACATTTGGCCTGCTCTCGTCAGGAGCCCTCTTGGAGCACTGGCGGAATCAGTTCAGGCAGCATGCATAGGCACCAGGGTCGGTGAGGTTGGGGTTGTCAGGCATGGAACTCCCCACGGCCACCGAAGCGTTGGCGCTGTCGTTGTCAGAGTGAGAGTTGGTCCACACCCGAGCGGCCGTGAGGACGCCTGCCACTCGCAGGACTGCAGACTGGGACATCGAGCACAGATCCGCTCCCTGTCCAGCGCACGCGCGGGCTGCGACTGAAAAGGTGGCGTTGGTCACGTTGTTGACGCTCAGGGCACAGACCCCTGCGGTGCGAGGTACCGGGCAGGTGAGCGAGAGAGGCCGCTGAGAGGGACAGCACGCGAACCCGTATCTGCTTGCAGGTGAAGGGTTGTCATCGGTGCCACCATTGATGGCGTTGTAGAGCGTCGCGTCATTGTCTGAGTGAGAGTTGCTCCAGGTCTTGCTCGCAAGCAAACCGTCGAAGCGAAGAACGAAGTTCTGAGAATCACTACACAGATCGCTCCCAAGCGCGGCGCAATACCCAACAGCCCCAGCAAAGTTGGTGTCGTTGATGTCGTGAATCGCGGTGTATCTGACGCCAGATGCACTCACGCGGACAGGCACCCTGGCGTTCGGCGGCCGCGCCCCACCGCAGCACGGATACCCGTACGAAGAGTTGGCACTGTGATCATCACCGACACTGCCGGTTGCGCCGGGCCAAGCATTTCCATCGTCGTCCGCAAAACTGGCGCTCCAATGCGGAGAGTTCAGAATCGTCGTCACAAGATATTGGTTCTGCCAGTTACCAACGGCGATCGGCCACATCTGACTATCAGTGCAGATGTCACCTCCCAGGTTTGCACAGGTTTGAGCGGCGGTCTGGAAATTGGTGCTCTGAGTGTTGTCCCAACTCAGCAGACAGGTTGAACCAAAGAGCGCACCCGGACAGCCGTTATCAGGAGCGCCACCTGCGATTGCCGCGCACCCCCACGAAGTACCGTCGAACTGCGGGACCTGGTTGGTGGTACAACCGTTGGGTGCCAACTTCGAGAACGTCACTGAACGGTCGGCGAGATGGCGAGTTTCAACGCCGGCATCCGCGAGCGCGATTGTGCCCGTCGCGGTAATCGGGCCGCCAGTCAGGCCCGCACCAGTCAGGAGCGACGTGACTCCG
>JAEUJR010000497.1 GCA_016793585.1 Archangium sp. | reverse complement strand
AGCGTCGCCTTCGTCCACGTCGAGGCCTTGCCCTGCGTGGCGTTCGACGTGAAGTACACGTAGCTGTTCGCCTGGAACTGGGTGCCGTTGAAGGCGAAGCAGGTGTCCTTGTCGAGACAGGTGACGCCGAACGGGCCGGGGCTGCTGACGTTCAGGTTCTCGGGCAGCTCCTTGAAATAGAAGTGGCGGCCCTTGTCGGTCGAGATGCACACGCCCGGCTTGATGGCGCCGAAGCGCGCCTCGTTGTTCGTCGCCTCGCGCCACGACTTCTGGTTCAGGCCCTCGGCGGGGTGAATCATCAGGCTCAGGTCGGGCGCGGCCCAGAACGACTGCGACGGGAACGGCTGCGCGCTGGTGGTGATGTCCCAGTCGCAGAGCGATTTGTCGGCGGTGAACTGCGCCTCGAAGTCGGCCGGAACCGGAGGCACCGCGGTGGGCGACCAGATCTTCGTCCACGCGGTGGTGGCCGACGGCGCCTGCGTCGCGCTGTACACGAAGCCGTTGTTGTTCACGAAGACCCAGTCGCTGTCGGTGGAGGACTGCAGCGTGATGGTCGCGTTCAAGCCGAAGTCGCCGCCGACGACGGTGCCGGTCTTCACGGCGCTCCAGCTCGACTTCGCGGTGATGTCACCCTTCGCCGAGACGATGGCGCCCGAGGTGGTGACGCGCGCGACGAGACCGCTGCGCGTCGGCACGAAGCCGAGGAACGAGAGGTCGCCGATGGTGCCCGAGAGCGTGGCGACCGGCCCGTCTTCGTAGTCACCGTCGACGAGCAGCTCGCCCCAGCTCGTGGCGTTGAGCGCGAACACGCCGCCGCCGCGCGAGTTTCCCGTCGAGGTGGCCAGCACGCACTTGTCGGCCGCGGTGCAGTGAACGCCGTAGATGTAGACGCTGCTTCCCGAGAACGCGTCGGGCGGGGTGATCTTCGTCCACCCGTTGCCCATCGTGGTGCCACCACCGGCGCCGCCACCGCCATTCGCGCCACCGCCTCCGCTGCCACCATCGGGTCCGTCAATGCCCAGAATGCCGCATGCCGACAGGCCAACGAGAACCGCCATCAGAACAATCCGCTTCACGGGTCATCTCCTTGTAGGTTTGAAGCTCGTCTGCGGGTGTTCTCGGAAATGACCCGCAGAACCGGACATCGCCCCGCGAAACATGGACGACGAGTCGCTGACCCAGCTGCTGCGCGACGCTCGAGACGGCGACTCGGCCGCCGGTAACCGTGCGTATGCGCTCATCTATCGACGGCTCCACACCGCGGCGCAGCAGCAGCTGCGGCTTCGTCGCGAGCGCCACGCGACCCTCACGCCCACGGCCCTGGTGAACGAGGCGTGGCTGAAGCTGTCGGCGGCCCGGTACGAGATCAGCGACCGCGAGCACTACCTGGCGATGGCGAGCGCGGCGATGCGGCAGCTCGTCGTCGACGCGGCGCGGGCGAGGGCGAGCAGCAAACGTGGCGGAGACGCCGTGCACGTCACCCTCCACGAAGAGGTTGGCGGTGGCGACCTCGACGTCGGCGTGCTGGCCCTCGAAGACGCGCTGCAGCGGCTCGAGAAGCTCGACGCGCGGCTCGCGCAGGTGGTGCAGTACCGCTACTTCGGCGGGCTCACCGAAGAGGAGATCGCCAGGCTGCTCGGCGTCACCGACCGCACCGTGCGTCGCGACTGGCGAAAGGCGCGCGCGTTTCTGCACGCCGAGCTTCGAGGCACCTCGTGACGCCCGACGAGCGCACCCGCCGGGCGTTGTCGCTCTTCGACGAGCTGGTCGACCTCGACGACGCCGCGCGCGCGCCGAGGCTCGCGAGCCTGCTGAACGAAGACCCGGCCCTGCACGCCGAGGTGAACGCGCTGCTCGCGGCTGACTCGCGTGACGGCATGCTCGAGCGCACGATGCTCTCGTTGTTGTCCGCGACGGAGCCCGACGACGAACGCCCGGCGCGCATCGGGCCTTGGCGCATCACCGGCGTCGCAGGGCGCGGCGGCATGGGCGCGGTGTACCTGGGTGAACGCGACGACGGGCAGTTCGAGCAGCGGGCGGCCATCAAGCTCATTCGCCTCGGCATGGACACGCCGCAGCTGCGCGCGCGCTTCTTGAGGGAGCGGCAGATTCTCGCGGCCCTCGTGCACCCGAACATCGCGACGCTGCTCGATGGCGGCGTCACCGATGCAGGCGCGCCGTACTTCGCGATGGAGCGCGTGACGGGCCAGCCGCTCGACGTCTGGTGCGACGGGCGCACGGCGACGCTGCGGGAGCGGGTGACGTCGTTTCTGCAGGTCTGTGCGGCGGTCGAGCACGCCCACCAGAACCTCATCGTTCACCGCGACCTGAAGCCCGCGAACATTCTCGTGAGTGACGACGGGCGCGTGAAGCTGCTCGACTTCGGCATCGCCAAGCTGCTCGACCACGACGGGCCCATCGACGACACGCGCGAGCGGCCACACACGCCCGAGTACGCCGCCCCCGAGCAGCTGAGCGGCGCGGCCATCACCACCGCCACCGACGTGTACGGGCTGGGGGTGGTGCTGCACCGGCTGCTGTGCGGCACCGCGCCCGACGGCGCGTCACCTTCGCGAGCTGCGACGCGCGCGACCGACGAGCAGGTGAAGGCCCGCGGGCTTCCCTCGAAGCAGGCGCTCGCGAAGAGCCTCAGCGGCGACCTCAGCGCCATCATTCAGCACTGTCTGCAGCCCGAGCCGTCACGGCGCTACACGACCGTCGCTGCGCTCTCGCAAGACCTTCGTGCCTGGCTCGATGGGCGACCGGTCGTCGCGCGTGCGCCGACGCGTGGCTACGTGCTCCAGAAGTTCGTCGCGCGGCATCGCTGGGGCGTCGCGGCCGGCGTGCTGCTGGTGCTCGCCATCGGCTCCGGCGTCGCGGGTGTGGTGTGGCAGGCCGGCAAGGCGCGACGGGCCGCGGCCGAAGCGCAGGCGCAGCTCGAGTACCTCACCAGCCTGCTGCACATTCTCGCGCCCAGCACCGCCGAGGCCCGTGAGCTCGACCGCTCGCGGCTGATCGCCGAAGCCGCACGAAAGGCGCGCGCCGAGCTCGCCGACAAACCCGAGAGCCTCGCAGGCGTCGAGCTGGCGCTCGCGCAGGTCGCGCAGAACACCGGTGACTCCAGACAGGCCATCGAGCTCGCCGACGCCGCGGTCGCGCTCCGCCGCAGCGTGTTCGGTGACGACGCGATTCCCACCGCGAAGGCGCTGCTCGTCGCAGGGGCCGTGCGCACGCAGGTGAAGCCGCCGCGCTACGACGAGGCCGCGCAGGCGATCGACGCCGCCATCGCCATCGCGAGGAAGCAGGCACCGGCCAGCGCGCTGCTCGTCGACGGGCTGCAGAAGCG
>JAEUJR010000487.1 GCA_016793585.1 Archangium sp. | reverse complement strand
CCGGTGGTGCTGCAGAAAGAGAACGTGCGCACCTTGCCGAAGGCGGCGTTCGAGCGGCTCGATGCGCTGGCGTCTCCGCGGCTGGTGCAGCTCTGCTTCGATCCCCGTCTGCCGCCTCCGCTGACGATGCAAGACCTGGGGGGCCTGGGGCGCGCCAGCTCGATGTCGGGCTCTCTGGACAGCTCGGCCCTCGGGTCCCGCGGGCTCCCACGCGACCTCGGCGTGAAGGTCGAAGCGAAGTTCGAGGTCAACGAATACGAGATCGTCATTCTCTCGGCGAAAGACGCGCTCGGCCTCGACATCTGGCTGAAGGAGAACAAGTACCAGATTCCCGCGAACGCCGAGCCGCTGCTGCGGCCGTACGTGCAGAACAACTCGAAGTTCTTCGTCGCGAAGGTGAACGCGAAGAAGGTGAAGTTCGTGAACGGGCAGGCGGTGCTGTCGCCGCTGCGCTTCCACTACGACTCCGAGAAGTTCGAGCTGCCGGTGCGGCTGGGCCTCGTCAACAGCTCGGGCGAGCAAGACCTCATCGTGCACGTCATCGCGAAGGACCGGTACGAGGTGGCGAACCGGAAGAACGTCTTCGTGCCGAGCAACCTCGACGTGAAGGTCGCGGTCGAGCGCAGCTTCGGCGCCTTCTATTCCGAGCTCGTCAAGCGCACCTTCGAGAAGACGCCGAGCGCGGCCATCACCGAGTTCGCGTGGAAGGGAGCGATGCCGCCGCCCGAGGTGATGGTCGACCAGGGCATCTACGGCGTGACGTGCGACCCGTGCCCGCCACCGCACCCGATGGACGACCCGCTCACGCGCCTCATGGGCGCCGACGTGATTCCCGGCGTGAAGGGAGACTCCGGCGTCGCGAAGTGGGCCGCCGAGACGACGCTGACGCGGCTGCACCTGCGCTACACGAAAGACAGCCTCACCGACGACGTCGTCTTCCAGAAGGCCGAGCCGATGGAGGGCGGCATTCCCGGCGTGCCCGACGTGCGGCCGGCGAAGCGCAACCGCTTTCAGGGCCGCTACGTGATGTGGAAACGCGGCGATGCCTGCTGGGACATGCCCTCGCCCATCGTGTCGACCGGCCTCTCGGGCACCAACGCGGTGATGGCGAAGGCCACCGCGCTGCCGCTGCCGTTCGAGGAGTACCTCGTCACCTCGATTCCCGCCCTCGGCATCGAAGCGAAGGGCTTCAAGAAGCCCGAGCCCGCGACGAAGTGAGGCGGCAAGGAGCGGGAACCACGCGAGAACTGGCAGAATGATCCATTCCCGGCGCTCCCGGTAATCACGCTCCCCGCCCGGATGACCGCGCGGGTCATTCCCGGGAGCGGCAACCGATGCAGATGTGCGTGGCGGTGGTGGTGGCGTTGTGCGCAATGAGCGTCGTCGCAGCGCCGAAGACCGAGGCCGAGAAGCAACGCACGAAGGCCGAGAAGAAGCTCGAGGCCTTCACGAAGGAATACGACCCTTCGAAGAACCTCGCGCGCAAGGGCCCCGAGCTCGAGAAAGACATCGCCGACCTCGACAAAGAGCTCGACGCGCTCGCGGCGCTCGATGCCGCTGGAGCCACGGAGCTGAAGACGAAGCGTGACGCGGCGGTCGCTGCAGCGAAAGAAGCGGTCGGTAGCGCGGCTGCCGGCAAGGCGGCGGAGGAGTTCGACAAGAAGCTCGCCAGAGTCGCGAAGGACTTCGACCCCGAGAAGAAGAACCTCGCCAACGCCGACCCGAAGCAGCTCGAGAAGGCGAAGAAGGAGCTCGACGACCTGCTCGCGAAGCTGGACGAGGGCGCTCGCACGGCCGCGAAGACGAAGCGCGACGAGCTGTTCGCCAGCATCGAGAAGGGCGTGGGCGACGCGCAGACCGAGAAGCTGCGAAAGTTCATCGAGGCGCCGAAGCCGGTCGCTGCTGCGAATTCAGCCGAGGCCATCGCGCCGATGAAGCCGACCTGGTGCGAAGGCGTGCTCGAGAGCTTCGGCAAGTCGCTCGACAGCCAGCGCCCGGCCATTCCCACCGTGTGGCAGAGCCAGCTCACCGAGGGCATTCTCTTCTCGTGCCTCGACCCCGACTGGGACGTGCGCCAGCAGGTCGTCGCCGCGTTTCGTCAGACGATGAGCAATCAGCTCTCGCTCACGGCGGCGCAGAACGAGCGGCTCATGTTCCTCGGCTCACGCCTCGTCATCGCCGGGTACGAGAAGACGAAGACGCTCGACAAGCAGTCGTGTGACGCGTTTCCGCCGCTCGAGGAGGGCACGGCCGCGGTGAAGGCGAACCGGCTGCTCGAGCGGCGCGTGATGGGCTGTGGCAACGCGGCGTCGCACGAGCCCGACGTTCGGCTGCTCGACCTCGACACACCGGGCGGCCTCACGTCGCAGCTCGCGATGGCTGGCTTCCTTCAGAAGCTGATTCCCAGCTCGTCTGCCGAGGTCGACGAAGACCGGCTGCGCGTGGCGTCGGACATCGCGGTCGCGAACACGGTGCCGCTCGACGTGGCGGCGTTCGAGCAGCAGCTCGAGGGCTACCACTTCAACGTCGTGTCAGAGGCAAAGGCCCGGCTCGCCTGGCTGCGTGCGCGCGCCACCGTCACGGCTCACCTCAGCTCGTACAAGAGGCTGAACGCGAAGCTGCCCGGCCTGACGAAGCTGGTCATCGACGTGCCGACGAAGGCCGCGCAGGAGTGGGCGACGAAGCAGGCGCCGGCCGACAAGCCCGTGCTCGACCTCGTGCTCGCCATGGAGTCGCAGACCGGCCCGTTGAAGGGCTGCGCGAAGAAGCTGTGGCCGTTCTTCGTGAAGGAGCTGGAGCCACAGAAGAACGCGAAGCTGAGCGAGGTGCGGCTGTCGGGCCTGCTCGCGTGGGCGCTGGCCGAGTGTGCGTCGCGCGACCCCGACGCCGGCGGCATGGAGCCGGTGTTCACCTCGTTCGCCGAGCGCACGACGGCCGTGCGTGGCCCATTCACGGCGGCGTACCTGGCGTACGTCGACGCCTTCAACGAAGCCGGTGGCTCGCAGAAGAACGCGGCCTTCGACGAGTCGCGGCGAGGCGGCCGTCCTTCGGGGGCGTCGTCGCTCCCCGAGCCCCTCGACAACCCCATCGGCGAGGCGACGCGCAGCACGAGCATCTTCGGCACCGTGAACCCGCTGCGGCCTGATCAGGCGTTCGGCACCGGCGTGGTGAAGGCCGTCGAGAAGAAGGGCGAGGCGGTGAAGCTCACCTTCCGCACCGAGAAGTACAAGGTGCCAGACCTGTCGTGCGTCGAGACGAACAAGATCGACCGCATTCTCCCAGACGGCACCATTCTCTACCGGCGCGACTGCACGATCGTCGGCGAGCACGAAGAGTCGTCGACCATCGAGCCGGTCGAGCTGCCCGGCTTCGCGGCCGCAGGCGTCGGCCCCGGCAGCGTCGTGTCCCTCTACTTCATGCCCATCAACTCGGAGGGCGCGGGCAAGGCCTTCCTCGTCGAGGCGTGGGACTCGAAGGCGCGCGGCAAACGCACGTCATTGTTCGGGTTGGCGCAGTAGCCCACCGGGTCGGCTTCGACCGGGCCCCGTGTGCGGCTGACGTGTTTGTGATTGCGGCGGGCGAATGGCAGTTATGAATTGAACGTGCCTGTCACCGAGCACGAGCGACTGCTGCTGGTCTTGAAGGCGACCCAGACGGCCGTGCTCGAGCGAAACCTGCGCACCGGTGAGCTGACCGTCTCTCCCGAGCTGTTCCAGCTGCTCGGGTATCGGCCACGCAAACACCTCGCCGAGAAGTGGCTGCTGCGCGCCGTTCACCCCGACGACCGCGCCACCGTAGCCGCGATGGACGAGGCGGGCCGGCGGGGCCTCGAGCGGCCGCCCATCATCGTGCGCCTGTGGCACCGAGATCGCCGTTGGGCCGCGTTGCGGGTGACCAGCGCCGTGTTGCGCGACCCCGCTGGCGTGCTGCGGGCCCACCTCTGCTGCGTCACCGACATCACCGAGCACGAACGCAGCCAGGAGGAGCTCCGGCGGGCTCAGCGCCTCGCCAGGCTCGGCCATTGGACGCTCGACCTCGCCAGCAACGAGCTCTTCTGGTCCGCCGAGACCTTCGAGGTGTTCGGGCTCGAGCCCGTGGCGACCCCGCTGACCATGGCCGTGCTCCAGGCGCACGTTCACCCCGACGACTGGCCCCGCCTCGACGCGGCCTTCAAGGCCCACCTCGAACGGCAGACCCCCTTCGACGTGCGCCACCGCATCGTGCGTGCCGACGGCTCGCTGCGGCACGTTCATGCGCGGTGCGTGGTCGAACGCGCGCCGTCGGGAGCGCCGCTGCGGGCCCTCGGCACCGTGCAGGACGTCACTTCGATGGTCGAGGCCGAGCTCGAGGTGCGGGCCTCGCACGAGCTGCTGCAGTCGGTCATCGACACCGCGCCGGTTCGCGTCTTCTGGAAGGACCGCGCCGGGGTGTACCTGGGCTGCAACCAGATGTTCGCGCTCGACGCGGGCGCCGCCTCTCATCGCGAGGTGGTTGGCCGCACCGACCACGAGCTCGTCTGGCGCAACCAGGCCGAGCTGTACCGTGAAGACGACCGCCGCGTCTGCGAGTCGGGCCTTCCCAAGCTTCGGTACGAAGAGCCCCAGAGCCAGTCGGGTCGAACCATCTGGTTGCGCACGAGCAAGGTGCCGCTGCGCTCCGAAGCCGGAGACGTCATCGGCATTCTCGGCGTGTACGAAGACATCACCGCCGAGCGCGAAGCGCAGACCTCGTTGCTCGACGCCAAGCAGGCCGCCGAGCGGGCCAACAAGGCGCGAGGCGAATTCCTCGCCAACATGAGCCACGAGCTGCGCACCCCGATGAACGCCATCATCGGCTTCTCAGACCTCTCGCTCTTCGACCGCCGCCTGCCCGACGACGTGCGCTCGTGGGTCACCAACATCAACACCTCGGCGGGCGAGCTGCTCAAGCTGCTCGACGACCTGCTCGACTTCTCTCGCATCGAGTCGGGCAACGTCGAGCTCGAGTCACTCGCCTTCTCACTGCCCGAGCTGCTCGCCCGGCTGAAGTCGACTGGCGATTCGCTCGCGCGCGAGAAGCCCGTCGAGGTGGAGCTCGAGGTCGCCGCCGGAGTGCCGCAGGTCTTCGAAGGCGACGTGCTGCGGGTGGGCCGGGTGCTCGTGAACCTGCTCGCGAACGCCGTGAAGTTCACCGCCCAGGGGCGCGTCACGCTCGCCGTCGAGTGGAGCGCTCCGTACCTCTCGTTCTCGGTCACCGACTCGGGCATCGGCATGTCGCTGGAGCAACAGTCACGCCTGTTCCAGCCCTTCACCCAGGCCGACGCCTCGACGACTCGGCTGTACGGCGGAACGGGCCTGGGGCTCGCCATCACGCGACGCCTCGTCGACCTGATGAACGGCACCATCGCCGTGCAGAGCGCGCCGGGCCGCGGCAGCACCTTTCTCGTGCAGCTGCCCCTCGTCCCCAGCGACGCGCGCCCCGCCGTGGGCACCGCGACCCAGGACCCCGGCGCCACCTTTCGTGGAAGACGCGCGCTCCTCGTCGAAGACAACCGCGTCAACCAGGCGCTCGGCTGCTCGCTCCTGCAGCGACTCGGGTTCGAGGTCGAAGTCGCCGAGAACGGCCGGGTCGCGCTCGAACGCGTGCTGCGCGGGCCGCTCGACGTCGACATCGTCTTCATGGATCTGCAGATGCCCGAGCTCGACGGCATCGAGACCACGCGTGAGCTCAGGAGGCACTTCGCCGCCGCCGCGCTGCCCATCGTCGCGATGACGGCGAACGCCTTCGAGAGCGACCGCCAGCGCTGCCTCGAGGCGGGCATGAACGGGTGGATTCCCAAGCCGCTGCGCCTGGTCGAGCTGCACCGCGTCGCCGGGCTGGCCCTCACGCCGCCTTCATGAATGACACGCCAGAGCAGTAGCCTTCACCACCTCGATGAACCCCCTCCCTGAGCCAGCGAGCTCGCTCCGTGCGCCGTGGGTCAAACGCATCGACCTCACGACAGGCGCAGCGACCGTCGTGCCGCTCGACGCGGCGGAGCCCCTGGTGACCCGCCGAACCAACCGCGAGACCCACTTCTTCGAGTTCGACGGCCACAGCTGGTACCACGTCGGCTCGGAGCGCCGCTGGGCGATTCACGGCACCACCGCGTCGAGCGACGACGCGCTCTTCACCTTCATGGAGTTCCCCGAAGCGCGTCACCCCCAGCTCGAGTCGACCCTCGTCTCCGACACGGGCGCCCTGCTCGTGTACGCCGACTGGCTCGAAGAACAGGGTGACCCGTTCGCGGCGGCGCTGAACCCGCAGCTGCTCAAGGCGCAAGGCCCGGCCGGCCATTGGTTTCTCGAGGGCCTCGACCGCAGCGGCCGCCTCGAGTTCACGATTCGAGACGGCCTCGTACGTGCCGTGAAGCTCGGTGGCGTGCCTGAGAAGACCCTCGCCCACACGCTGCACCGGCTCTGCCACCTGCGCGCCTGTGTCGCGCTCGAGCATGTCTCGATGCAGCGGCCCGCGAACGTTCATGAGCTGGGCCCCGGCCTCGACGCGCGCTCACCGCTCTGGCGGGTGTGTCGATGGCCGCCGTCGCTCCGGCGGGTCACCGTGAGCGGCGAAGCGGCCGACCGGGAAGCCCTCGCGAAGGACCTGAAGGTCGTCGTCACCGACGTTTGAGGGCGTGCAGATCGTTTCCGCAGCCCGTCCGTTGAAGGCGGCACTCACCTGCTTTCCGGAGCGCTCATGCCCATTTTCCGCACTGTTCGCCGCGTCGCCATCGCCTCGCTGGCCGTTCCCGCCCTCGCCTTCGCCGCTCCGGAAGGGGGCTTTCGCAGCTCGGCCCAGAAGGCGCTCGACTTTCTCGGGCAGGACACGGCGCGGTGGCAGAAGTCGAACAACTGCTACGGCTGTCACGTGCAGGCCGTCACGCTCGAGGGCCTCTCGGTCGGCATGCACAACCAGTACTCGGTGCCGAAGCCCATCATGGACGAGGTGCTGCGCGGCATCATGCAGACGCCGGGTGGTTCGCGCACGCCGGGCGGCCTCACGCACTCCGGCTTTCCGCGCACGGCCAAGACGTTCGGCGCTTCGGCGTTCGCCCGCTACGACGCGCTCGTCAACGGCGCGCTCACCGACGACCTGCTCAAGCTGTCGAAGGAGCTCATCGCGTTTCAAGACACCAGCGGCGCCGTCACGGGCGACCACCAGTCGTACCCGGTGACCACGGGCCCGATGCAGGCGACGTTTCAGGCCGCGCAGACGTGGCGGCAGGCGTACGCGCGCACGGCCGATGACATGTGGCTCGCGCCGCTGCGGCAGGCCGAGAAGTACATGAACGCCCAGGCGCGCACGTGGAGCGAGAAGCCCGAGGGCGTCTACCTGCAGGACCTCAACTACGTGACGATGGGGCTTCTCGTGGCCGGCGCGTCTCCGTCGGAGCCGCACCTCGCGCGCCTCATCAAGCACCTCGAGTCGCGGCAGAACAAAGATGGTGGGTGGGCCTTCAGCGGAGGCTCCGACGCGTTCGCGACCGGCCAGACCATCTACACGCTCAAGCTCGCGGGCCGCACCGAGACCGATACCTCCGTGCGTCGCGGCCTCGGCTGGCTCGTCGAGCATCAGGCGAAAGACGGTGGCTGGGGTCACGCAGGCTCGGGCCGCGCCGAGGCGATGTGGGGTGTGATGGGGCTCGTCTCGGTCGACGTCGTGTCCATCGCGGTGAAGGGCCTCACCGATGGCGAACACGTCACGCCGATGATGGAGCTCGCGGTGAAGGCGACTGACAACTCCGGTGTCGAGGTGAAGAACGTCGAGGTGCTCGTCGATGACCTGTCGACGAAGAAGACCAGCGGCGCCGAGCTCGGCTTCACCTGGAACACGAAGGAGCTGAAGACCGGCAAACACACCGTCGACGTCGTCGCGACGAACGCGAAG
>JAEUJR010000470.1 GCA_016793585.1 Archangium sp. | reverse complement strand
CGTGAAGGACCTGATCGTCTTTCTCGCGAAGGCGCTCGTCGACAAGCCTGACGTGGTCGAGCTGACGGTGACTCCCGCCGCCGACCACGCGCTCTACGAGCTCAAGGTGGCTCCCGACGACATCGGGAAGGTGATCGGCCGAGATGGCCGCACCATCAACGCCTTGCGCACCGTCGTCACGCACGCCGCCCAGAAGAGGGGCGAGAAGATTCGGCTCGAGCTGGTCGATGACCGCCGGGCCGCGCAGAACGGAACCGCAGCACCGGTGCCGTGAGCAGCGCTCCCAACGACACTGCGTCGAGCCCGTGGCTGAAGGTCGGCTACGTGTCTCGTGCGCACGGGCTCAAGGGCGCGCTCATCATCAAGACCTTCGACCCCACGTCGACCGCGATCGGTGAAGTCGATCGGGTGCAGTTGACGCCCAAAGAGGGCGCTCCGAAGGACTTCGACCTCGAGACCCTGCGTGACGGCCCTGGCGGCGATCTGCTGATGGAGCTCGATGGCGTTCACACGCGCGAGGCGGCCGAGGCGTTGATCGGCTCCACCATCGCCGTGCACCGCGACGAGCTCGATCCTCCCGACGAGGGCGAGTTCTTTCAGGGCGATCTCGTGGGGCTGACCGCCGTGACGCCCGACGGCACGCCGCTGGGCACCGTCGTCGAGGTGTGGAGCTCAGGCCCGGTGCCGAACCTGGTGCTCAAGCAGGGCGATCAGGAAGAGATGATTCCCTTCGCCGAAGACTTCGTCGTGAAGGTCGATCTCGCGGCCCGCACCATCGTGCTCAGGCCGTTGGAGTACGACACCGAGCGCTGACGATGGAACCGGCAGGGGCCCTCGCGCATGGAATGGCGACGTGAGCCCCGAGCTCGTTCGCCGCGCTCAATCGGGAGATCGTGAGGCGCTCGCGACGCTGTTCGCGCAGCTTGGCCCATTGCTCGCGGCGCTGGTGCGGCGGTTGGGGTTGCCCGGGGAGCGCGCCGATCAGCTCCAGGCCGTCTCGGCGCACCTCGTCGAGGTGCTGGGCCGCTTCGATCCCTCGGGCTCGGCGAAGTTCTCGACCTGGGCGACCACCGTGGCGACGCGGTTCTTGTTGATGGAGCTGCGCAAGAAACGCCCCGAGTTCGTCACCCTCGACGAGCAGCCGTCGACGCTCGCCGATCCCGCCTCGGTCGCCGAGGGCCGGTCGCTCGGAGCCGCGCTCGACCGCGCCCTCGAAGCACTGCCGCTCGCCCAGCGCCGCGCCTTCGTGCTCGCGTCGATGGAAGGCCTGCCGCTCGACGAACTCGCCGCGCTCGAAGAGGTGCCCGTCGGAACCATCAAGTCGAGGCTGGCCCGCGCGCGCATGGCGTTGGTGCTGACCATGGGCCCGCTGCTCGATCGCTCCACGAAGGGAGGCGCGCCATGACCGAGAACGACTGGCTCCTCTTGTCGGAGTGGCTCGATGGTTCGCTCGGTGTCGAAGCCCGCGAGCGACTCGAGGCGCGCTTCGTCTCGGAACCTCAGCTCGCTGAAGCCGCCCGCCGGCTCCAGTCGCTCGAGGTGTTGGCGAAGTCTGCCACGCCAACCGGCGCCGACCGCCGCGCCTGGGCTCCGCAGCGCACCTCGTGGCCGTTCGGCGTGTTGGGGCTGCTGCTGCTCGCCGCAGGCGCAGCGCTGCTCGGGCGTGGCTCGTGCGGCGGCACCGCGAGCGCTCTCGATGCCGGGCCCGCCATCGCCGTGCGCACGGAGACCACGCTCGAGCTCGACCAGCACGACACGGTGCTCGACCCGACCTTCGACGACGCTGGCCGTCACACCCCCGCGGAAACGGCCCTCACGATGGAACCGGTCGCAGCCCCTCCGCATGGAACGACGAAGCCCATTCGAGGAGCCCAACCCATGCCCCTTCGTGCCGATGCGTCGGTCGTCGTCGCTGCCTCCGCGCTGCTCTTCGCCATCGCTCCAGCCAGGCCCGATGCCGGTGGTTTCGACGCGGGCGCAGCCATCGTCGATGCAGGGTCGCCCGACGCGGGCGCTCTTCGCCCCACGCTTCGCCTGCGACGCGGCGACCGCTACCTGACGGGCGCGGCCGTCACCGCGACCCAGCCGGCCGGCGTCGTCAAGGTCTCAGCGACGGGGGTCGTCTGGTCCCTCGAGGCGATGACGGTGGGGTCGACCGTGCTGCGACTCGATCGCGACGGCGGCGTCTTTGAGCTCGAGGTCATCGTCGTCGACGAGATCTCACAGCCACACACCGTGATGCTGGGCGTCGGCGCCGCGAAGCAGGTCCTCGCGCCTGGCCGCGTGCGCTGGTCGGTCGGCGACACGGAACTCGTCGAGGTCGTCGAACGAGGCCCGATCCTCGAGCTGAGGGGCAAACACGTCGGCTCGACGACGCTCGAGGCCTGGTTCTCCGAGGGCGAGCTCCGCACCTGGCCCGTGGTCGTTCGTGCTCCTTCGACCGAGCTGAGGCTCGAGGTCGGCCGTCAGCGGGTGCTGTGGATCAGCAGCGGCTCGACGTGGAAGGTGACGCCTCCCGGCCTGGCGAGCGGCAAGGTGTTGGGCGCGAGCCTGCTGCTCAAGGGTGAAGTCGCAGGGACCGGCACCCTCGAGTTCGTCGACCCCTCGGGAACATCGAAGTCGGTCGTGATGGTGGTCAGCGGAAACGACGTGACGAGGGCGGTCCCCGCGCGAACGCTCAAGTGGGCCGAGCTCGGGCCCGTGCTGCACATCGCGCGTGGTGAGGTGGTCGCGCTCGACCCCGAGACGAAGTTTCGTGGCATGCACGCCCAGGAGCTCAACGCGCACAAGAAGGGCGGGCTGGTCGTGGTGACCTCGGAGCAACCCGTCGAAGGCGTCATCGACCTCGAGCTCTCCGACGGCACCATTCGGCGGCTCATCGTGGTCGTCGACCCGTGAACGAAATGAGATAGGGAAGCGCCCTCATGCGCTTCGAGGTCCTCACGCTGTTCCCCACCATGATCACCGGCTACGCGTCGGAGTCGATCATCGGCAAGGCGCGCGAGAAGGGCCTCTTGTCGGTCGAGACGATCGACATTCGTGATCACGCGCACAACAAGCACCGCAACACCGACGACACGCCGTACGGCGGGGGCGCGGGCATGGTGATGAAGGTCGAGTCGCTGGTCGGCGCCATCGAGGCCGCGAAGGCGAAGCTGCCCGAGGCGAAGGTGATTCTCATGAGCCCGCGCGGGCCGACCTTCTCGCAGACGAAGGCGCGGCAGCTCGCGACGCACGGCTCGGCGATTCTCGTGTGTGGCCGCTACGAAGGCGTCGACGAACGCGCGCTGGCCTTCATCGACGAAGAGCTCTCGCTCGGTGACTTCGTGCTGACCGGCGGAGAGCTTGCGGCGCTGGTGGTGATCGACGCAGTGGCCCGCCTGGTGCCCGGAGTGCTCG
>JAEUJR010000452.1 GCA_016793585.1 Archangium sp. | reverse complement strand
CGCCGGGAAAGCTCGCCTCAAGGAGCTCACCGACGTGCAGGGCTTCCGCGAGAACGCGCTCGTCGGCTACGGCCTGGTCGTCGGCCTCACCAACACCGGCGACACCGAGCAGGTGCTCTTCACCATGCAGTCGATGTCGGGCCTGCTCGGCCGCCTCGGCGTGCGCATCGACCCGCGTGACATTCGATCGCGCAACGTCGCGGCCGTGATGGTGACGAGCAAGCTGCCCACCTTCGCGCGCACCGGCGGCACCATCGACGTCACCGTCAGCGCCATGGGCAACGCGCGCTCGCTGCAGGGCGGCACGCTGCTCTTCACTCCGCTGTCGGGCGCCGATGGCGTCGTCTACGCGGTCGCGCAGGGCCCGGTGCAGGTCGGTGGCTACGACCTGCAGGCCACCTACGCCTCGGTTCGAAAGAACAGCCCCTCGAGTGGCACGGTGCCGGGCGGAGCGACGATCGAGAAGTCCGTCATTCCCAACCTGGGCGCGGGCCCGCTCACGCTGCGCCTGCGCAAACCCGACTTCACCAACGCCTCTCGCATCGCCGCGGCCATCAACACCTCGCTCGGTGGCTCGGGCGCGAAGGCCCTCGACGCGGCTGCGGTCGAGGTCGCCGTACCCGCGGGCCAGGGTCCGACCGAGCTGCTCGCGCAGCTCGAAGCGCTCGAGGTCGACGCCGATACCCGCGCGAAGGTCGTGGTGAGTGAGCGCACCGGCACGGTGGTGCTGGGAGAGACCGTTCGCCTGCGCCCCGCTGCGGTCGCGCACGGCGGCTTGCGCGTCTCGATTCAGACCTCGTTCGGCGTCTCGCAACCCGGGCCGCTGGCGACGAATGGGCAGACGGTCGTCGCTCCGAGCCAGCAGGTCGACGCGACCGAGAGCCAGAAGTCGGCCGTGAAGGTGCCGCAGGCGAGCACCGTCGACGAGCTCGTCACCGCCCTCAACGCGATCGGCGCGGCGCCTCGCGATCTGATCGCGATTCTGCAGGCCCTCAAAGCGGCGGGTGCGCTCGACGCCGACATCGAGGTGCTCTGATGAAGCTCAACGAAGCGGCGACGCAGCTCGAGTCGGTGATGATCAAGCAGCTGCTGCACACCTCGGGTGTGTTCAAGGGCTCCGACACGCCCGGCAGTGCGCACGTCTACGACCTGTTCGCCGAGTCGCTGGCCGATGCCGTCGCCAAGAGCGGTGGCCTGGGCCTCGCCAGACTCATGACACAGGGCCAGGAAGACCCCGTGAGCCCCGATTCACCCGCGCCCATCGCGCCCCATGACTTCGGTCAGATCTCGTCGAAATTCGGCAAGAGAATCGACCCGATCAACCACGGCGAGTCGATGCACACGGGCGTCGACCTGCCCGCTCCCGAGGGAACTCCGATTCCTGCGGCGAAGGCGGGCGTGGTGATCTTCGCCGGCGAACGGGGCGGCTACGGCAACGCGGTCGAGCTGCAGCACGCTGATGGCACGACGACCCTGTACGCCCACGCGAGCGAGGTGCTCGTGACCCGGGGCCAGGTCGTCCCAGAGGGGGCGCCTGTCGCGCTCGTCGGCCAAACCGGCAGAAGTACGGGCCCGCACCTTCACCTCGAGGTTCGCGAAGGGGGTCATCCGACTGATCCGGTGCGAGCCCTTAAGGCGTACCGCCTTGGTGTCGAAAAGATGACTGGAGAGACGCCATGAAAGTGAACGACCAAAAAGCAGGGCAAATCGTTCCGTTGGCGGCGCAACGTGCAGCGGCGCCTGCGGAGAAGGCCGAGGCCAGCTCGGGACCGAAGGAGAAGGTCTCGGTGACGAAGGCCGAAGCCTCCGTCGACATTCCCGCGGCGCAGTCGCTCGGGGCGGCGAGCCGGGCGCAGCGGGTTCAGGAAGTGATCAACGCCGTGAAGAACGGCCAGTACTACCCATCGCCGCAACAGATCGCGAACCAGCTGGTCTCTGAGGCCGAGATCGAAGCCCGGTTGCGTGCCCTGTTCCAGTGATGGGCGGGGAACCGCCCATGCCACTCGAAGCCGCCATTTCGTTGTCGATTGAGCTGCGCGACGCGCTGACCGCCGAGGTGAAGCGGTCTCGTGCCGCGCGCTCGGTGCTCAAGGCGATGCAGGTCGACGCGTTGCTGCTCCAGGCTTCGGAGCGCGACGCGTTCAACCATCGCTCGAGCCAGCTGTCTGACTCGCTCGCCCTCGCCCTGCAGGAGGTGGCCGAGGAGCACGGCGAGAAGGACGTGACGCTGCAGCAGCTCACGGCCTGGTTCCCGTTCGAGGCCGCGCAGCTGTCGTCGGTGTTCGCCGAGATTCGTGCGCTCACCGCCGCCCTCAAGGAGCTCGATGTGTTCAACCAGGCGCTGGCCGAGCGCGCGCTCACCTTCGTGCGTGCGTACGTGGCGCACCTGGCCCCGCGACCGCAGGCGTACGGCCGACGCGGCGGCCTCGTCGCCACCGAAGCGTCCACTCACTCGGAGCACGTCTGATGAGCGGCCTCCTCTCAGTCCTCCGTCAAGGTGCGATGAGCTTGCAGGCGCAGCAGGCCTACTCGTCGACCGTCGCCCACAACCTCTCGAACGCGAACACCCCGGGCTTCGCGAGGCAGCGCGCCGAGCTGGCCGCCGTCAGCCCCGCCGATCAGTTCGGCAGCGCGTACATCGGCCGCGGCGCGGTGCTGCAGGCGATCACCCAGTCGAGAGATCGGTTCGTCGAGCAGCAGATGTCGGGCGCGCTGGGCAACGAGCGCTTCTCGACGACGCAGGCCGATCTGCTCAAGGGCGTCAGCGCGCTCAACCCCGACGCGGGGCTCACCGACGCGCTCTCGAACTTCTACTCACAGCTGCGCGCCCTCGCGCAGAACCCCGGCAGCCCCAACGTGCGTGAAGCGGTGGTGGGCGCGGCGACCCGGCTCGCGGTCAGCTTCAACCAGACGGCCATCGCGCTCGACGCCGCGCGCACGGGTGTCGACTCGCGCATCGAAGGCCAACTGCCCGAGGTCAACGAGTCGCTGCAACAGATCGCCCGCCTCAACTCGCAGATCTCGCAGGCGTCGATCGCAGGCGGCCGACCCAACGATCTGCTCGACGCGCGCCAGAAGCTGGTCGACCGCGTGGCCGTGCTCACCGGCGCCACCGTCATCGCCAACAACGCTGGCGACGCGAACCTCACCCTGCCCTCTGGCGTCTCGCTCGTGCAGGGAGATCGCGCGGCGACGATCTCGGCGCGGCCCGACCCGGCGAACGGCTCCCGCCTCGGCCTGTGGGTGCAGACGCCTTCGGCCACCTCGCCCACACAGCTCCTTCAGCCGCCCGGCGGCGAGCTCGGTGGAATGATGGCGGCCCGTGATGGGGCGATGGCGAGCGCGCAGACGAGGCTCGATCAGCTCGCCTTCGACTTCGGCAACGCGATCAACGCGGTCTCACAGACGGGCTTCGCGCTCGACGGCTCGACTGGCCACTCGGTCTTCAACGTGCAGGCGACGGTGACGGGCGCCGCGCGAAGCCTCACGATCGACCCGGCCATCGCCAGCAACGCCTCGTTGTTCCCTGCGGCCGGCGTCGCGGGTGCTTCGGGTGACGGCACCATCGCCCAGGCGCTGATCGACACCGAGTCGCAGCTGCTCAGCGGCGGCCGCAGCGCCGAAGCCGAGCTCGCCAGCATCACCGCGAACTACGGCGCCACCGCCGCGCGCGTCACGGCCACGAGTGAAGGCGACGCCGCCGTGCTGACGAACCTGAACGCCCTGCGCCAGTCGGCCTCGGGCGTGTCGATCGACGAAGAGCTGGTGAACATGCAGCGCTCGCAGCGCGCGTACGAAGCGGTCAGCCGCGTCATCAAGACGGCCGATCAGATGTTGGAGACGTTGTTGGCGCTGAAGTGAGGGGAGCCATGAGGGTCAGCGACACGTACATGTTCGATCTGGCGAACAGCCGGCTCATGCGCAGCCGCGCCGAGAGCACCCTCGCCGGAGATCGCGTCTCGTCGGGCAAGCGCGTGGAAACGCCGTGGGACGACTCGGCAGCCGCCGGGCTCATCACCCGCTTCGCCCAGGATCGCAGCCGCCAGGACGCGATGATGACGGCCGCCGACCGCGCGAGTGAAGAGCTCGGCGTGGTCGACGGCGCGTTCGATCAGGTGCTCACCAGCCTCACCCGCGCGTCCGAGCTCGCGGTGCAGCTGTCGAACGACACCTACGGCGCCGCCGACCGGCGCAACGCCGCCGCCGAGGTGCAGCAGCTGTTTCAGTCGGTGCTCGGGCAGATCAACATGCGGTACGGTGATCGGTACGTCTTCGGCGGTATGCGAGACGACGCGCCCCCGTTCGACCCCGCCGGCAACTACCTCGGCGACGCCAACATCCGCCGGGTGGAGATCGCGCCCGGCATTCTGCAAGACGCCTCGGTGCGCTCCGACGTGGCCTTCAAGGGCGCCGGTGGCGGCATCGACGTGCTCGCGGCCCTCTCGAGCTTCGCCACGGCGCTCACGACCAACGACACCACCGGCATTCGCACCGCGATTCGGGCGCTCGCCGACGGCACGCAGCAGGTGACCGCGTCACGCTCTCGCGCGGGCGCGATGATGAACGTGTTCGATCTCGCGTCGAGCACCGCGCGCATCAACCGCGACACGGCGACGGCCGGGCGCTCGAAGCTGGAGGACGTCGACATCATCGAAGCCAGCACCCGCTTCGCTGCGGCCGAGCAGGCGCTGCAGGCCTCGATGTCGGCGTCGGCCAAGTCCTTCAAGCTCACGCTGCTCGACGTCTTGTGACGAGGGCGGTGCCGTGAGCCGGTTGCGCACAGAGCGAGCGTGTCACCCGCTGGCGCCCTTCTTCCGGCGCAGGCTCTCGCACCTGCTCAAACAGCTCACCCACGAGGAGCGCGCGATCATCAGGCTGGTGCCGGTGCTGCTCGGCGGCCGGTTTCGCAGGCCTGGCTACGATCGGGAGCCGCCGGGAGTGCAGCGCATGCCCAGGCGTCGTCGCTGGGGCCGCGCGTGCGAGGCCATCGACTTTCCCCCGCCCCTGGGCTTCGCCACCACCCGGCCGCTGGTGCGGTCGGCGCTGCTGGTCGCGCACGGTGATCGCTGGGAGCTCGTGCTCCTCACCGTCACCGAGCGCTCTGCCGAAGAGCACCGGCGGCTCGACGAGCGCGTGCAGATGCTGCAGATGCTGCTCACCCGGTGGGCGCCGCGCCTGTCGATCGTGCTCGAGCAGAAGATCTCGGCCGAGCGCCTCTTCTTCGCGGGGCTCGTCGCCGGCGACGTGCCGTTTCTCGAAGCGCAAGACACCATCGAGCCGACGCGCATCGCGAAGTACGCCCCGACGCCGCTGGCGCGTGCGCTGGCGCTCACCGCCACGACCGACGAGCCCTTCACACGGCTGCTGCCGGGCCTCTCGCTGGCCTGCCCCGAGCGCTTCGCGGCGGCCGCGTCGTGTGACGATCGGCTGCTGAGCCTCGTGCAGCAGCTCGGCCCCGAGCCCGGCATCGTCGAGCTCGGCCTCGCGTCACGGGTGGTTCGCCATGCCGCCCACCTGCAGTGGAAGCGCCTGTCGGGCAAGCCGCGCCGGCAGCTGGGCCAGGAGCTCAAGCGCTGGGTGATGGGCGGCCACGTGCTGCCCGCCCTGCGCCCGGCCTTCGAGGCGCTGCTCGAGAAGCACGCCCCGGTCGAGGTGAAAGACGGCGACGTCTGGCGGCTCGAGCTCGACGGGCAGGCGCTGTTCCAGGCCCACTCGCTCGACGCGCTGCGGGCGCGGTCGCTGAACGAGTCTGCGAAGCTGTGCCCGAATCAGACCGAATGGCGCCGGGCACGTTCGCTGCTGCTCGCGAAGTCTCCACGCACGCTCTTCATCATCGAGCCCGGCTTCCTGAAACACCTCGCGCTGTCGCTGGGGCCCACGGGCAGGCTGCGGGCGCGGCGGTTGACGACGGCCGACTGCATTCGCCTGGCGCTGGGCATGAAGGCGGCCGGGCGGTTGCTCGAGGTGGCGCCGAGACCCGGCGCCGACCCCCTGCTCGTCTCGCGGCTCTCGCAGATCGCCTCGGCCGAGGTGCCGCGCGGCGTGGCGATCGGCGTGCAACGCGGCGATCGCCTGTTGCTGGCCGCCGACGGCAAGGTGCGCAACCTTCCGCTCGCCAACGCGCTGGGGCGCCCGCGCCGGCTCGCGCTGCTCCCCGAGCACGCCGACTGGGGCCCTGCCATGCGCCCGCCCCGAGGCGTCGCGAGCCGGCTCGCCGTGCACGTCACCCTCTACGCGGCAGCCCCCGAGCTGGTGCAGGCGCTCTTCGTCGACGGCACCGGGCGGCTGCTGCTCGAGACGTTTCCCCGCAGCCAGATCGACACCTGGGTCGACGACACGCGCGCGCTGCTCGAGCAGGTCGGCGCGTCGTTGTCTCTGGGCGTGAGCCCGTCGCTCGCCTCGACCATGGGCCGCCTCTCGAGTGAGAGCGTCGAGCCGATCGAGCTGCAGGTGGAGCTCGACGAGCGGGGCCATGCGATCGTCTCGCTCGAGGCCGATCGGTTCGGCGCGGGTCAGGCCATGGGGTGGCGTGCGCTCGCCGAGACCGTCTTTTCGCACTGGCCACCGCGTGTGCGGGGCCGCGTGAAGATCGCTCGTGTCTCGTGGCCACGTCAGACGAATGACGCGTCGGCTCTCGAGGTGCTGTCAGTGCGTGCGCGCGTGCTGCGTCGCCTGACGGCCCACCTGGGCGCTTTGGCCCGGTACCTCGAAGCCGCTTAAGGCCGGCCGGGGTCGTGCCGAACCAATACGTGAAGGCGGCACACCAACCGCCTCACCACCCAACACCCAGGAGAGGCCATGTCCTTCACCATTCGCAGCAACCTCGCGTCACTCAATGCCCAGCGCAACTTGTTCAACACCACGTCGATGCAGAACGACAGCTTCAACAAGCTGTCGAGCGGCTTCCGAATCACCCGCGCGGGTGACGACGCTGCCGGCCTCGGCATCAGCAACAACCTGCAGGCGCAGATTCGCAGCTTCAACCAGGCCAACCGCAACTCGCAGGACGCCGAGTCGCTGATTCAGACGGCAGAAGCGAACCTGAACCAGACGACCGAGCTGCTCACCCGCATGCGTGAGCTCGCCATGCAGAGCGCGTCGTCAGGCGTGGGCAACACCGAGCGCGGCTACATTCAGACGGAGAACACCGCGCTCATCACTGAAATCACGCGCATCGCGAACGCCGCTGAATACAACGGCACCGCGCTGCTGAACTCGGCCACCAACCTCACGTTCCAGGTCGGCATTCGCAACGTGGCGGCCAACGACCAGATCACGGTCTCGACGGTGGACTCGACCGCGACCGCCCTCGGCGTCAACGCGCTCGACTTCTCGACCCAGGCCGGTGCGCAGGCGGCCCTCACCACCATCGACTCCGCGATCAACACGGTCTCGAGCTCTCGCGCGACGTTCGGCGCCGCCGGCAACCGCCTCGCCTCGGTCGTGCAGACGATTCAGCAGTCGGCCGAGTCGCTCTCCGCCGCGAACAGCCGCATTCGCGACGTCGACGTGGCCGAAGAGACCAGCAAGCTCGCCCGCAGCCAGGTGATGATGCAGGCCGGTGTCTCGGTGCTCGCGCAGGCCAACCAGGCGCCGCAGGTGGCCCTCAAGCTGCTCGGCTGATTCCGCCGCCTCCTCCTGAAGCACCCGCTCGGGTCGACGCGCACTCGGTGTGAGACGCCTCGAGCGGTCGGACGAAACCGCCGACGCGATGAGCGAAGGCGGAGTCGAACTGGGAACGCGTGAGACGAAGCCCCGAGCAGGCCTGAGGAGCGGCGGCCCTCGTCACCAGCGACCCTGCCGCGGCGAGTAGGCCTGCGAAGGCGGAGTCGAACTGGGGAACACAGCTGCCGACCCGAAGTCGGGTGGCTGCGGGTTGGCGGAGGCCCCCTGACCAACTCAGGGGGCCTTTTTCGTTCGTGAGAACGGGGCTTGCACAGCAACGCGTTGGCCCTCTGT
>JAEUJR010000417.1 GCA_016793585.1 Archangium sp. | reverse complement strand
GTCTCGTTGCCGGTGAAGCTGAAGACCGCCGAGCAGGCCGCCGCCAACATCAAGGCCATGGCCGAGAACCCGTCGGCGCAGATGACGCAGGCCGCGCGCTACTACCTCGAGGAGAAGGACTTCGCGAACGCGCTCGCCTTCGCCGACAAGTCCATCGCCATCGCCGAGACGTGGCTCAACACGTGGGTGAAGGCGCAGGCGCTCGCGGGTCAGGGCAAGTTCAAAGAGGCGCTGCCGCTCGCCGAGAAGGCGAACACGCTGGGCCAGGTGAAGCCCGAGGGCTTCTTCTACGCGGCCGACGTGAAGAAGGCGCTCACCGACTGGAAGGGCAAGTAAGCCGTCGATGTCGGCCTTTTCCCCCGCGTTCCTCGAGGCCGAGCCGGGCGCCCTTCGCTTTCTCGATGACGGGTTTCGACACCCATCGAGACGG
This sequence comes from Archangium sp., assembly GCA_016793585.1. The sequence goes on along the minus strand of JAEUJR010000417.1, from coordinate 6,146 downwards.
GTGGAGTTCGTTCGGCAGGCCCGTGCCCGCGGGGTGAAAGCCGAGGTCGTCTCGGCGCTGAGGGCACAGGCGGCGCGACGGCCGATGACGTCAACGCGGCAGCACTCACTCGACGCACTCGCGAACGGCGTACCCGTCGTGGTGACGGGCCAGCAGGTGGGGCTGTTCCTCGGCCCGCTGTATTCCCTCTACAAGGCGGCCACGGCCGTCGTGACGGCGCGCGCGCTCGAGTGCGTGCCCGTCTTCTGGTTGCAGAGCGAAGACCACGACTTCGAAGAGATTGCCCACGGCGTCGTGCACGGCCGCGACGGAGCGCTGACGACGCTGTCGCTCGCGTCGCCACACGTCGAGCGCGCGTCGATGTCATCGGTGCGGTTGGGCACAGGCGTCGACGAAGCGCTCGCGGCGCTGCGTGGCGCGCTCGAGGGGTGGCCACACGCAGACGAGGTCTCGGCCTTGTTCACGCGCCACTACCGGCCCGAGGCGACGTGGGTGACGGCGTTCGCGGGCGTGCTGTCGGAGCTGTTCCCGTCACTCATCATCCTCGACCCGCGCGACGAGGCGCTGGCGAAGGTCGCTCGACCGGTGCACGAACGGGCGCTGGCGGAGCGTGACGTCATCACGCGGGTGCTCCAGCAGCGCAGCGACGAACTCGAGCGCGCTGGCTTCGACGTGCAGGTGCGGGTTCGTGACGCCGCGCTCACCTTCGTTCACCCCGACGGCCGAGATGGCGCTCGGTTCCGCGCGGAGGCGTCGACGACGCTTCCGGAGGATCCACTCTGCGTGAGCAGCTCGGCGCTGCTGCGGCCCATCATTCAAGACACGGTGTTGCCGACGGCGGCCATCGTCGGAGGGCCGGGCGAGCTGAACTACTTCGCGCAGCTGGCGCCGCTCTATTCGCACTTCGGTCTGCCGATGCCGATGGTGATGCCGCGCGCGCGGTTTCGCGTAGTCGAGGCGCGGCCGAAGGCGTTGCTCGAGACGCTGGGGCTGACGCCCGCCGAGGTCGAAGTGCCGCGAGAGGCCCTGGTTCGAAGGCTCGCGCCGGGCGGTCACCAGCAGGACGTGGAGCAGCAGTTGCTCGCCGCCCTCGAGCCGGTGCTCTCGACCGTGCACGGCGTCGACGACGCGGTGGAGCGAACGCGCAAGACCATCGCGCGCGCGGCGAGTCGGCTGGGCGCGCGGCTGAATCGGGAGCGACTCACGAAAGACGAGGTGCTCGCGGGCCGGGTCGACCGGCTGCAGCGCGCGCTGTTTCCGAACGGCCAGCCGCAGGAGCGTGTGCTCGGCGCCGCCGGGTTCTTCGCGTCGTTCGGCGTCGAGGCGTTCGTGAAGCTCGTCGAGTCGCGCGTCGTTCCCTTCGGCCACGAGGTCATCACGCTCTCGCCGGAGTTCTCATGAGAAGGCTCGCTCTCGCGCACGCTCGAGGTGATGGGCGACGGAGCGTTGCCACGATGGAGCGAGGGCGCCCGCGTGCTGGCGTTCATTGCAGTGCGGTGCTTCGGGGCTCGCTCGGCCTCACGTCGGAGTTCACATGAGCGGGCTGCGCATCGGCATCGTCTGTCACGCGACGTACGGCGGCAGCGGCGTCATCGCGACCGAGCTGGGCCTTTCGCTCGCCGAGCGTGGGCACGACGTTCACTTCGTCGCTGCGGCGAGACCGCCACGCCTCGGCGACGCGAAGAACGTGACGGTGCACGCGGTGAACGTTCCGACGCACCCGGTGCTGCCGTCTGGCGACCTGGGGCTCGCGCTGGCGTCGACGCTGACGCGGCTCGAGCTCGACGTCGTGCACGTGCACTACGCCCTGCCCTTCGCGGTCAGCGCGGCGCTCGCGGGCGAGGTGTTGGGCAAGAAGGCCTGGGCGCTCGTCGTCACCGTGCATGGCACCGACGTGCTGACGCTGGGAGCGGATGAGGCCTACGCGCCGATGGTTCGACACGCGCTCCGTCGGGCGCAGCTCGTCACCGCGCCGTCGAGGTTCCTCGCCACGAAGGCCACCGCGCTCGGCGACGTCGACGTGCAGGTGCTCTCGAACTTCGTCGACACGACGCGTTTCACGCCGGGCGCTCCGGCTGGCCGCGTGCTGGTACACAACTCGAACTTCCGCTCGGTGAAGCGCATCGAAGACGTGCTCGCGATTCATGCCCGCAGCGGTGCAGACGAATTGCTGCTCCTCGGTGATGGGCCCGAGCGCGCGAACGTCGAGCGCGTCATTCGCCGCGACGGCGTGCGGGGCGTGACGCTGCTGGGCGAGTGCCGTGACGTCGCTCCACACCTTCGGCGCGGCGCCGTCTTTCTCCTGCCAAGTGAGCTCGAGAGCTTTGGGCTGGCGGCGCTCGAGGCGATGAGCTGCGGCGTGCCCGTCGTCGCGTCGAACGTGGGCGGGTTGCCCGAGGTCGTCACTCATGGCGTGAACGGCTTCCTGCACGCCGTCGGAGACGTCGCTGCCATGGCCGAGAGCGCACGAACCCTGCTCGACGACACCGAACTGCATCACCGAAAGTCGAAGGCCGCACGAGATGCGGCCGTCTCCCGCTTCCAGCTGTCACCCATCGTCGACCAGTGGGAGGCGCACTACCGCCGCCTCACGAGGACTCCATGAAGGCCCTGATGATCTCCCTGCTCCTCTCGGCTCCGGCCCAGCCTCGCGATGGCGCGCAGCTGCTCAACGACCTCAAAGGCCTCTCGGTCGTCGGCACGGCGCTGTACGTCGCGGCGCACCCTGACGACGAGAACACGCGGCTGCTCGGCTCGCTCGCCAACGAGCTGAAGTTCCGCACGGCGTATCTCTCGCTCACGCGCGGCGAAGGTGGCCAGAACCTCATCGGCTCCGAGCTGGGCCCGTTGCTCGGCGTCATTCGCACGCAAGAGCTGCTCGCGGCCCGGCGCGTCGACGGCGCGGAGCAGTACTTCACGCGCGCGCGAGACTTCGGGTACTCGAAGAGCGTCGACGAGACGATGGCCATCTGGGCGGGCAAGCCCGACTCGATTCCCGACGACGTGCTGGCCGATGCGGTGTTCGTCATTCGGTCGCTGCGGCCCGACCTCATCATCACGCGCTTCTCGCCCGAGCCCGGCACGACGCACGGTCATCACACGGCGTCGGCGAAGCTGGCGGTGCTCGCCTTCCGCGCAGCGGCAGACCCGACGTTTCACCCCGAGCAGCTCGACCGTGTGCAGCCGTGGCAGGCCAAACGCATCGTGTGGAACGCGTGGGCCCCCGACCCGGCCTTCAAGCCGCCCGAAGGTTCGGTGACGTGGGACTCGAGCCAGTTCAGCCCGCTGTTGGGCCTCTCGTACGGAGAGCTCGCCGCGACCAGCCGCAGCATGCACAAGAGCCAGGGCTTCGGCGCCGCGCCCGTGCACGAAGGCAGCGTCGAGTACTTCGCGCCGCTCGATGGAGACGTGGCGAAGAAGTCGCTCTTCGAAGGGCTCGACACGAGCTGGAAGCGCGTCGCCGGCGCCGAGAAGTTCGCGCAGCTCGTCGAGAAGGCGACGGCCGAGTTCAAGGTCGACGCTCCGGCGAGGTCGGTTCCCACGCTGCTGCTGGCGCTCGAGGCGTTGCGCGCGATGCCGGCCAACCCGTGGAAGGAGCACAAGCTGAACCAGCTCACCGACCTCATCGCGAACTGCGCGGGCCTCTTCATGCAGGCGAGCGCGGCGACGACGAGCGTGGTGCCAGGCTCGAAGCTGAAGCTCGACGTGGTGGCGCTCGAACGAACGGGAACGCCCATCACGCTCGAAGCGGTCTCCGTCGGCGCGACGTCACTCACGCCGGGCACCAGTCTGGAGCGCGGCAAGCCGGCGAAGCTCTCGGTGGAGCTCGACGTCACCGCGTCGCTGTCGAGCCCGTACTTCCTCGACCTGCCGCCACAGAAAGGCACCTGGGGCGTGACGGCATCACAGCCCATCGGCGCGCCCGAGCTGCCGTCTCCGTTCATCGTGGAGTACCGCTTCTCGTCGGCGGGCCACACGTTCTCGCTGCGCCGGCCCGCGACGTTTCGCTGGGTCGACCCGACCGTCGGAGAACGGCACCGGCCCATCGAGGTGCTGCCGCCCGTGGTCGCGCGCGCGAACGCCGACCTGCTCGTCTTCACCGACCTGAACGCAAAGGCCGTCGAGGTCACGCTCACGGCGAACACCGACGCGCAGCGCGGCGAGGTGAAGCTCGACGTTCCTGCTGGCTTCGTCTGCGAGCCGGCAGCGGCGCCGTACTCGCTCGACAAGAAGGGCGCGGAGGCGAAGGTCGTCTTCAAGGTGAAGCCCGCGAACAAGGCGGCAGGGGCGACGGGAGCGTTCTCGGTGCTGCTCGACGGCACGCCCGCGAAGACGCTCACCCGCGTCGAGTACGCGCACATTCCGATTCAGACGGTGCTGACGGCGGCGCAGGTGAAGCTGCTGCGGGTCGACCTGCGGCGGGGGAAGACGACGCGTGTCGGCTACATCGTCGGCGCAGGTGACGACGTGCCGGCAGCGCTCACGCAGGCCGGCTACGAGGTGACGCTGCTCACCGACGAAGCGCTGCGCACCTCGGCGCTGGAGCGCTTCGACGCCATCGTCGTGGGCGTGCGCGCGTACAACGTGAACCCGAAGCTGCCCGCCGTGTACGAGCGGCTCATGGCGTACGTGAAGAACGGCGGCACGCTCGTTGCGCAGTACAACACGAAGAACTGGCTCAGCTCGGTGCCGGCCACCATCGGCCCGCTGCCGTTCGAGCTCTCGCAAGACCGCGTCACCGACGAAGACGCCGTCGTCACCCGCGACGCACACGTGCTGCTGAAGGCGCCGAACGCGCTGAGCGACGACGACTTCACCGGCTGGGTGCAGGAGCGCGGGCTGTACTTCGCCACCACGTGGGACGCGCACTACGAGACGCCCCTCACGATGAACGACCGTGGCGAGAAGCCCTCGAAGGGCAGCCTGCTCTTCCTGCGGCACGGCAAGGGGCGCTTCATCTACACAGGGCTGTCGTTCTTCCGTCAGCTGCCTGCGGGCGTGCCCGGCGCGTACCGGCTCTTCGCGAACCTGCTCGACCATGGAAGCTGAGCGGCGCTGGGGCGCAGCGTACGTGGTGGTGCTCGGCGCGCTCGCGCTCGAGGTGTTGCTGCTCGCGGTGATGAGCTGGAGCTTCGCGTGAGCACGCTCGACTGGGTGGTGCTCGTCGGCACCATCGGCGCCATCGTCGCGTACGGCGTGTGGAAGACGCGGGGCGCGCAGAACGCGGGGGCGTACCTGCGTGGTGGCTCCGACGCGAAGTGGTGGACGATTGGGTTGTCCATCATGGCGACGCAGGCGAGCGCCATCACGTTTCTCTCGACGCCGGGGCAAGGCTTCGAAGACGGCCTGGGCTTCGTGCAGTTCTACTTCGGCGTGCCCATCGCGATGGTGGTGCTCTCGGCCACCATCGTGCCCATCTACTACCGCACGCGGGTGCTGACGGCGTACGAGTACCTCGAGCAGCGCTTCGACCTGAAGACGCGGCAGCTCACGGCGCTCATCTTCCTGCTGCAGCGCGGGCTTGGAGCGGGGCTCTCGATTTACGCGCCGGCCATCATCCTCTCGACGGTGCTCGGGTGGTCGTTGATGTGGACGAACCTGGTCATCGGCGTCGTCGTCATCGCGTACACGGTGTCGGGCGGCACGCGCGCGGTGAACCAGACGCAGCAACTGCAGATGGCGGTGATGCTCGGCGGCATGGCGCTCGCGTTCGGGTTCATCGTGTCGAGCCTGCCCGAGGCGGTGTCGGTGCGTGACGCGTTCGGCATCGCGGGCGTGTTCGGCAAGCTGAAGGCCATCGACTTCACGCCGCGGCTCGAGACCCGCTACACGTTCTGGTCTGGCATCACGGGAGGCACGTTCGTCGCGCTCGCGTACTTCGGCACCGACCAGTCGCAGGTGCAGCGCTACCTCTCGGGAGAGTCGCTCGAGCAGAGCCGCTGGGGCCTGCTCTTCAACGGTCTGTTGAAGGTGCCGATGCAGCTGCTGATTCTGCTCGTCGGCGTGTTCGTGTTCGTGGCGTTCCAGTTCCAGGCGCCGCCGGTGTTCTTCAACGCGCCCGAGCTCGAGACGGTGCGGGCGTCTGCGCGGGCGCCGGAGCTGAGGGAGCTCGAGCAGAAGCACCAGACGCTCTTCACGCAGAAGCG
>JAEUJR010000382.1 GCA_016793585.1 Archangium sp. | reverse complement strand
CGCCGACCCTCGAGTCGCTCGGTCTCATGGCCGACGCCGAGATTCGTCAGCGCTGGGAGAAGGCCATCGCCGAGTCGACCGATCAGCGCTCGCTGAACGTGGCGAAGAACGTCCGCTCGCAGGCGCTGAAGGAGAAGCTCGCCGAGGCCGCCGACAACGCGACGAAGAAGGCCGTCACCGAGGCGACGAAGGACGTCGACGTGCGCGTGATGTTCCTCATCGACAAGTCGGGCTCGATGGAGGGCGCGATCGAGCAGTCGAAGGAGGCGCTGACCAAGATCCTCGCCGGCTTCCCGCTCGAGAAGGTGCACATCGCGACCTTCGACACGGTGGGCACGGTGCTGGTGCCGAAGGCGGCGAACAGCGCGGCGGTGAAGCACATGCTGCAGTCGATCAAGGCGAGCGGCGGCACCGTTCACGCGGCGGCCGTGCGCGCGATTCACTCGGCGGGCGTGCGCTTCCCCGACACGGCGCGGCTGGTGGTGATCGTGGTGGGTGACGAGGCCGGTGAGGCAGGCGATCAGTTCGCGCGCTGCTTCCGGGATCTCGGCTACTCGCCGTCGGCCATGGCCATGCTCGTGTCGGTCGCAGGTCACGGCGCGCGCGGCAACTCGGTGCGGTCGGCGGCGGCACAGCTGAAGGTGCCGTTCAGCGAGGTGAACGCGAGCTCGTTCGACGACCCGTACCAGGTCACGCGCGTGCTCAAGGCGCTCCTCGATGCGCCGGTCGCGGTGGGTGCTGCTCCACAGCAGGGTTGGGTGGAGCGGGTGATGCGCACGCCGCTGCTCGAGCTGAAGTAGTTCTGGAGAATCGATGGTCGACTACCGGCGGTTCCTCGCGAAGACCGAGACACTCACCCTACCGTGGCTGGGTGGGCGCGACGTCGACGCGGGGGACCGCCGTCTTCGTTTGAATGGGCCGCCGCCGCCGAAGCCCGGCTGGTACACGTTCGAGATTTCTGGACGCAAGGCGACGGTGAAGGCTCCGGCCGATGCTCCCGACCTGTCGAAGCTGCCGAAGGTGCGTGGCTGGCTGCGTGGCGATCGGTTGTTCCGTGAGGGCGGTGTCGTCGAGCTCGTTCAGCTGATGCCGGAAGAGGAGCCTGCCGCGTTCAGTCCCGTCGTGGCACGGCGCTGGAGCCCGAACGTGTTGCTCTTCGAGTCGCCCGAGTTCGAGAGCGAGGCCGAGGGCGCGGTGCGGGAGGCGCTCGGTGAACGCAAGCCGCTGCGTGACGTGAAGGGTGTGCCGGCACCGGTGCGTGCGGCCTACGGGCTCGCGCTGCTGGAGCGGGTCGCGCGAGAGAAGAACGTGCGCTTCGCGCCGCAGGAGATCTGGAAGTCACTCGGCGCGATCGGTGAAGACGGGGTTCCGAAGGCTGAAGAGGTGCTGCGCGCGCTCGAAGAAGAGCGGGAGGTGGCCCGCCGTGAGCTCGCCGAGCTGGAGCGCCGTCGCCAGGAAGAGCTCGTTCGGCAGGAGGTCGAACTGCAGCGGCAACTGCTCCGGGCCCAGCGTGAAGAAGAGGCAGCCCAGGCGCGCGCCGAGATCGAAGCGGTGCGGCTGCAGATGGCGCGCGGGGGCCGGCGTCTGGGCAACGTGCCTGAGGCTCCGGGGCGTCGGCGTGACGCGCAGGGCCGGGTCGAAGAGCGAGCAGAGGCCGCGCTCGAAGCAGCGGGCGCGACGCTCGAGACGCTGCGCCGGTTGGGGCGCGATCAACTCGAGATCGTCTTTCAGTACCAGGGCGAGCGGTTCATCTCGGTCGTCGACGCCGCCACGCTGCAGGTGATCGACTCGGGCATCTGTCTCGGCCACCCACCGCGCGACGATCTCGTCACCCTCGAGTCGTTGATCGGCGTGATTCAGGAAGCGATGGACACGGGTGCTCTGGTGATTCTGAGGTGGCCATGAACGCGCGTGAGGTGTTCCTGTTGATCGGTCGAGGAGGCGCGGTGTTGTGGAGCGATGCCTCGCAGAACGCGCTCGCCCTGCCCGACTCCCGCGCGCGGTGGGAAGCCCTGTGGCGGCATCGCGAGGAGATCGAGCTCGTCGTTCACAGTCACCCGGTCGGGCCGCATGCGTTCAGCGCCGAAGACGAGTCGACGATGGCAGCGGTCGAAGAGGCGCTCGGAAAGAAGCTGGGCTGGGCAGTGCTTTCGCCGACGGGCCTGCTCGTTCGTCGTGATGGCGCCGAGTCGACCCTGGTCGAGACACCGTGGTGGACTGGCCTGCTGCGCCTCGCCTCGGGAATGAAGGAGTGATGCCCTGAAGAACATGCCCTGGGGCGACGATGAGCGTGACCGTTCCCTCGGTCGTCATCGGGCTTGGCGTGCCGGCCGCGCTCTTCGCCACTCCGAACTTCTCGGGCCTGCGGCGACTCCTGGCAATCCAGGTGCGCTGCTCCTCGGCCTCTCGCTCGCGCCATTCGTCCTCGGCCCGGCTCGGCGCAAGTGGCTTCCTTTCGTGCTCGTCGGCGCCAGCCTCTGGGGACTCGGTCTTTCCTTCGCGATCTGAGGCACTTGCGGCACATCTTGCGGGCGACGTCGCGGCGCTTTTATAAGTTGGTCACCCAACTTATCTACCATGCCACGACCACCCAACACCGACCAACGCCGTGCGCAGATCATCGAGGGGCTGCTCAAGGTGATGAGCAAGAAGGGCTACGAGGGCGCATCGACGCAGGACATCGCGCGCGCCGCGAAGCTGAGCCCCGGCCTCGTGCACTACCACTTCGGCTCCAAGGCCGAGATCCTCGAGGGGTTGATGAAGCGGCTGCTGGAGCAGCACCTGGCCGGCCTCGACGAGAAGATCGCCGACGCTGGCTCCGAGGCCCTCGACCAGCTCGACGCCTTCATCGAGCACCACCTCGCCACCGGAGACACCGCCAACCCCCAGGCGCTCGCGGTCTGGGTCGCGCTCGGTGCCGAGGCGATCAAGTCGAAAGACGTGCGCACCCGCTACGCCGCCGGCCTCGCCGAGATCATGGAGCGGCTGCTGACCATCATCAGACACGGCATCGACGAGCGCCGCTTCGGTGACACGCAGCCCCGCGTCTCGGCCTCGGCGATTCTCGCGACCATCGAGGGCTACTTCGTGGTGGCCGCGACCGCGCGCGACCTCATTCCGCCCTACACCGCCGCCCCGGCCCTCAAGGCGATGGCGCGTGGCCTGCTCGAGGTGAAGCGATGAAACCGACCCGACTCTTCGCGTTGCTGGGCGCGCTCTACTTTGCGCAGGGGTTGCCGTTCGGGTTCTTCACCCAGGCGTTGCCGGTGATGCTGCGTCAGGCAGGCGTCTCGCTCGAAGGCATCGGGCTGACCTCGCTCCTCGCGCTGCCGTGGGCGCTCAAGTTCCTCATCGCGCCACGGCTCGATCGCACGAGCTCACGGCGGCGATGGCTGCTGGCGCTCCAGCTCGGCACGGCGGCGCTGCTGTTCGTGGCGTCGTTCGTCGAATCGCTCCCGTTCGTGCTGGTGACCGTGATGCTGGTGAACGCGTTCGCCGCCACGCAGGACATTGCGACCGACGCCATCGCGGTCGAGTTCGTGCCGCGGTCGCTCCGAGGGCTCGCCAACGGGCTACAGGTCGGCGCCTACCGCATCGGCATGATCGTCGGAGGCGGCGCACTGCTGATGGCGTTCGACCTGCTCCAGTGGCGCGGCGTCTTCCTGCTCTTGTCGGTCGGCGTGCTGCTCACCCTGCCTGTTTCTCGAGGGAGCGAAGCACCACGACCGCCCGCGACCCGCGCCAGCCTCCGCGCCTTCTTCACGCGCTCCGATGCGCTGC
>JAEUJR010000336.1 GCA_016793585.1 Archangium sp. | reverse complement strand
GGAAACGGCCGGGCAGCACCGAGCGCTTCACCGAGCGGCAGCTCATCGTCGAGACGTGGCAGCCCTTGAAAGACGCGGCGCTCGAAGGCCTCGCCACGGCGTTGCCGAAGGGGTGGGCGATGACGCTGGCTCCGCCGCTGCTGACGCTGGAGCGAAAGGGTGAGGTCTTCGTCCTGCACGAGAACCGGCTCAACGCGGCGCCAGAGAAAGCCGAGGCCCGCGCCGCCCGCGTTCGTGCGCACGGCACGAAGTCGACCTGCCGCCTCGTCTTCCGCCTCGAGCCTGTCTGGTCGGCAGAGAAGCGGGCGAAGGCGACCAACCCGCCCGACATGGCGCAGGGTGAGCAACCCGTCAGCATCAGGCCCAATCGCAAGGCGCCCATCACCGCGCCGCCGCCCCAGGCTCGACGCGTCGTTCTTCCCGAAGGGCAGAGCACGTGGTTCTCGCTGCTCCTCGTCGAGTCGGAGGGCCTCGAGGGCGAGTCGGCCTCGGTGGAGCCCGCCGAGGCAGCGCGCGAGACGCACGGCGTCCTCGAGCAGGTGCGCGCGCTGAAGTGACGATCACTCGTCTTCGAGCGCGCGTGAGAGCACCTGCGCCGTGAAGTTCACGAGCGGAATCACCCGCTGGTAGTTCATGCGCGTGGGGCCGATGACGCCGACGGTGCCGACGACGGTCTCGGGTGGGCCGTAGGGGCTGACGATGACGCTCACGTCACCCTGGGCCGAGAACTCGCTCTCGGCGCCGATGAAGATCTGCATCTCCCTCGCGCGCTGAACGCGGTCGAGCAGCTGCAGCAGCTTGTGCTTCTCGTCGAGCGCGCGGAACAGCGCCCGCATGCGTTTGACGTCGTCGGCGAACTCGGGCTGCTCGAGGAAGGTGCCGGTGCCCTCGACCACGAGGCGCTCGTTCGACGACACGTCGGTGGCGGCGGCGCCCAGCTGCAGCGCGCGCGCGGCGAGCACGTCGTACTGCGCCCGCTCGCTGTCGAGCTCGGCCAGAATGCGCCCGCGCACCTCTTCGATGGGCAGGCCCTGCCGCAGAATGTCGTTCAGGTAGTTCGCCGAGGCGGCGAGCTCTTCGGTGGTGACGGGGAAGTCGACCGACAGCAGCTTGTTCTGCACCTGCCCGCCCGACGAGACGAGAATCGCCAACACCTTGTCGCCCTTCATGCGCACGAACTCGATGCGCGTGAGGGTGGCCGCAGACGGCCGGGGAATGAGCACGACGCTCGCATGGCGCGAGAGGTGGTGCAGCACGCGCCCCGCTTCCTGCAGGCGCTCTTCGACGGTGGTCTGGGCGATGCCGTCTTCGATGGCCTTGCGCTCTTTCGGTGACGGCTCGTTCAGCTGCAGCAGCGAGTCGACGAAGAAGCGGTAGCCGTGGTCGGTGGGCACCCGGCCGGCCGAGGTGTGCGGCTTCTCGAGGTACCCAAGCTCTTCGAGCTCGGCCAACACGTTGCGCATGGTCGCGGGCGAGACGTCGAACTCGCTGCGGCGCGTGAGCTGGTTCGAGCCGACGGGCTCGCCGGTGGTGATGAACTCCTGAACGACGGCCTTGAGGACGTCTTTCGTGCGGTCGTCGATCTCGTCTGCCATCTCGCCGTCGATTGTCGGGAATGCGGCCCTGCCGTGCAACAGCGGGAACGACCGGGCAGGCGAACGGCGTCAGACCAGCCCATGCTCTCTGCGCTCCTCGCCCTCACGTTGACTGCCGCGCCCGGGTACGACGAAGGCCGGCTCGCCCTCGAGACGCGACGGGTCGAGCTCGCGAAGGCGTGGACGAAGGACAAACCGGGCACCCGCCTCGCGGCGCGGCAGGCCCTGCTGAACTACGTCGACGAGGTCGCGTTCCCCTCGTGGAGCGGCACGCCCTGGGCCTTCTCGGGCACGACGACGACCCCGCGCGAGGGCGCCATCGCCTGCGGCTACTTCGTCACCACGGTGCTCGAACAGGCCTCGTTCAAGCTCGAGCGGGTGAAGCTGGCGCAGCAGGCCTCGGCGTACATCGTCTCGACGCTCGCGCGCGGCACGAAGGTCGAGTGGCTCAAGCCGAAAGACCCGGCCTCGGCGCTGGCGTCGATGCGCAGGCACTTTCCCGACGCGAAGCTGCTCGTCGTGGGCTTCGATCTGCACGTCGGCTTCGTGCGCCTCGAGGGTGAACGCGCCCGCTTCTGTCACGCCTCGTACCTCGAGCCCGGCGTGATGACGTGCGAGGAGCCGGTGGCCGCGGGCGCGTTCGCGTCGAGCCTCTACGTCGTGGGTGACGCGCTCAACGACGCGGTGCTCGACGACTGGGTGCTGGGTCGCGAGGTGCCGTCGGTGTTGCCGAAGCGCTCGACGCCGCGCGGTTGACGCTGCGATGGTCGACGGCCGATGCCGTGGTTCGTCTACATCGTGCGCTGCGCCGACGACTCGCTCTACACGGGCATCACCAACGACCTGAAGCGGCGCGTCGAGGCGCACTCGACGGGGAGGGGCGCTCGCTACACGCGCTCTCGTGGGCCGGTGACGCTCGTGTGGAGCCGCCGCAAACGCGACAAGCCCGGCGCCCTGCGCGAGGAGTACGCGCTCAAGCAGCTGACCCGCGCCGAGAAGCTCGCGCTGATCGCCGGGCGCAAACCGCGACGGTGACGCAAGCCGTGCACCTCGTCGCCCGGTGCAGCCCACGATTCCGAACGATTGCCCGAAGGCACACACCTTGAACGACCTCGTGCGCGTGCGCCCTCTTCGACGCACGCGCAGGAGGCTGTCATGACGACCAACAAGTCAGAGCCGAAGAAAGAAGTCCGGCCGCTCGAGCGCGACGTACGCGGGCTCGCCGACCAGATTCGCCTCAAGCTGCACCTCGCAGGCATGGACGTGAAGTCGGAGTGGGAGCGCCTCGAGCCCCAGCTCGACCGCGCGGCCAGCAGCGCCGCCATCGTCACCGACGAGGTGTTCCTCGATCTGAAGAAGCGGCTGCTCGAGCTCAAGCAGCGCCTGGCGCACTGAGAAGACCAAAGCAGGCGAGTGGTGCTACGAGACGCTCCGTGCCGCTCGTCCTGCTCGGTCTCGTGTTTCAGCTCGTCGCCGTCGTGTGCTGGGTGCTCATCTTCGCGCACGCGTTTCAGCGCAGCCTGGGCACCGGCGTGATGGTGCTGCTGCTGCCCATCTACAACGTGGTGTACGCGTTCACGCAGTTCGAGCATCGCCGCAAGGGTCTCATCCTCGCGGGGGCGATCGGCGGGCTCGTGCTCGCCGTCGTGCTGCGCACCGTCGGCACCGCGCTGATTCCGCCAGCCTGAACGCACAGGGCCCCACACGGGCAAGCGGCTCTATTTCCAGCCGCGCCACGGCATCAGGGCTACAGTGAGAGCGCCCGCGCAACCACTCACGGCGTCGCGGGTTTCATCGATGTGCGTCTCGCGCCGCTGGGCCAAAGTCTCCTCACGCCTGTCGAGACTCCGATTCGTCTGGAGCAGACGGTGAGTTCTCCCTCGCGCACCTCTCCGTCGCAGTCGAACGCCGTCGTGGAGTCGATGGACTACGACTTGAGCGGCACCGAGCTGGGCCCGTGGCACCTCGAGCGGGTGCTGGGTGAAGGCGCGATGGGCACCGTGTACCTCGCGAAGCACCAGCGCATCGGCCGCACCGCCGCGGTGAAGGTGCTGAAGGCCGAGCACGCGAAGAACCCCGACCTCGTGCAGCGCTTCATCGCCGAGGCCACGGCGGTGAACGCCATTCGCAACGAGCACATCGTCGAGGTCTTCGACTTCGGCGAGCAGCTGCAGCCCGACGGCAGCTCGCTGGCCTGGTGCGTGATGGAGCTGCTCGAGGGCAAGCCGCTCTCGGAGGTGATGGCGCAGCACTTCACCGTCGCCCGCACCGTGCGGCTCGGCTACCAGCTCTCGAAGGCGCTGCACGCGGCGCATCAGATCGGCGTCGTGCACCGCGACGTGAAGCCCGAGAACATGTTCCTGCACCGGCGCGGCGACGACGCCGAGTTCCTCAAGGTGCTCGACTTCGGCATCGCCAAGCTGCTCAAGCCCATCGGCGACATTCCGCAGTCGGGCACCGCAGCGGGCATCGTCATCGGCACGCCCGAGTACATGGCGCCCGAGCAGGCGCTGGGCACCACCACCGATCGCCGCGCCGACATCTACGCGGTGGGGCTGGTGCTCTACGAGCTCATCGCGGGCGTGCAGCCGTTTCGCGCCGACACCTTCGGGAAGCTGGTGGTCGAGATCAGCAGCAAGCCGCCGCCCGCGCTGCCCGACAAGAACGCGCTGGGCGAGCCGATTCACCCGACGCTCAAGCGCATCATCACGCGTTGCCTCGAGAAAGAGCCCGAGCGCCGCTTTCAGACGGCCGAAGAGCTCGCCGCAGCGCTCGAGCCGTTCGTCACTGGTGGTGAGATTCGTGCGCTCGCGCCCACGCCGATGCCGAGGCAGCCCGCGCTGCCCGTGCAGCCCGTGACGCGGCAGGAAGAGCCCGACGACTCGTTCGTCGTGCGGCAGTCGAAGGCGCCGATGGTGGTGGCCGCGCTGGTGGTGCTCGCGCTGGTGGCCGCGGGCGTCGCGCTCTTCATGCCGGCCGAGAAGCCCGCGCCGCCGGTCGCCGTCGAATCGCCGAAGGTGGCGGTCGCCGCGGTGCTCGAGCCCGTCGTGCCACCGCCGCCCGCGAAGGTCTGGCTCGACGTCACCAGCACGCCGCCCGGCGCCAGGGTGACCCGCGCCGACTCCAACGCCGAGCTCGGAATCACCCCTCTGCGCGTCGAGCTGCCACCCGTCGAGTCGCTCAGACTCGCGTTCGCCCTCGATGGCCACCAGCCCGAGACACGCGACGTGCACCTCTCGTCGAACGCGTCACTCTCGATAGACCTCACCCCCGCCCTCAAGCAGGATGTTCCCGCCGCTCCGACGAAGTCCAAAGGCCCGGGCGGCAAGAAACCGGTGAGTCGTGATGGTGTCGTCGACCCGTTCAATCAGTAGCGGCTTCGTGTTGGGGCTGTGTCTCGCGTTCGTCCCGGTGGCGGCCGCTCAACCGAAGAAGAACGCTGACGAGCAGGCGGCGCGCGCGCTCTTCGCCGACGGCCAGAAGGCCTACGACCTGGGCGAGTTCGACCGCGCGCTCACGCTCTACTCCGACGCGTACAAGCTCAAGCCGTTGCCCGGCTTCCTCTTCAACATCGGCCAGTGTCACAAGCAGCTCGGCAACTTCGAGCGCGCGGCGTTCTTCTTCGGCCGCTTCGTCGACAACTCGAAGCCCGACGCCGCCAACGTCGCGCTGGCGAAAGAGCTGAAGGCAGACATGGAGAAGCGGCAGACCGAGAAGGTCGAAGCCGAGCGCAGAGCCGCCGACGAGAAGGCGGCCGCCGACAAGGCCGCTGCCGAGAAGGCGAAGGCGGCGAGCGACGCGCCGGTCGCGCCGCCCCTCACGCCCGCCGAGCTCTCGACGTTGCCGCCGCCTCCGCCGCCCGTGGTCGAGCCCGAGCCCGTCACGAAGAAGGCCTGGTTCTGGGTCGTCATCGGAGGCGCCGTCGTGGCGACGGCTGCGGGCGTCACGGCGGGCGTGGTGCTGAGCCAGCCGCAGACCGTCATGTACATGCCCCGCACCACCTCGCTGCCCGACATCGACGGGAGACGGTGATGCGTCAGCTCCTGCTCGCAGTGGTGGCCATGGTGCTGGGCGTCTGTGCCGCGACGTCGTGCGGCCCGGTGAAGCTGACGGGCCCGACGGCGCTGGTGCTCGAGGTGTATTTCAGCGAGGCGCGCGGTGCGAAGGCGCTCGTCATCTCGGGGTCTGCCGAGGTCGACGGTGTGCCGGTGAACGTCTTCCCGACGAGTCAGCGGCCCGAACAGCTCACTGGCGCCGCCTTCCCCGTGCCGCAGACGGTGCGCATTCTGCTCAACGACAGCCGCGCCGGAATTCCCCTGCAGCTCACCGTCATCGGCATCAACGCCGATGGAGACCCGGTGGAAGCCGCCACGCAGACCGTCACGCCCATCGCGCAGGCCGAGACGCTGGTGACCATCACGCTCAAGCCCTTCACCGACGCCATCGACGCCGACGGAGGGACCGGGGCCTCGGACGCGGGCATGACGACCTTCGACGCGGGCACGCCCGACGCAGGCGTGCGGTGCACGTGCACCACGGGCTGCTGCGACTCCAGCGGCCGCTGCGCCTCACCCATCTCGTTGCTGCTCGGCTCGCGCAACATGCTCTCGGTCGTGCTCTCGGGCCGAACGGGCGAGTTCTGCAACGGCCTGTGTCCGCCGGGGAAGACGAGCCAGTTCGTCAACGGCACCTGCCAATGCGGCACCGCCGCGTCGTGTGGCGACGGCGTGCGCTGTCAGGGCCAGGGCACCAACGGGCGCTGCGTCTGTGACACCTCGTCGGGCTGCCGCGGGTGCTGCTCGTCGAACACCGCCTGCGACACCGGCCGCACGCTGCAGTGCGGGAACGCCGGCAACCAGTGCTCGCGCTGCGAAGGCGTCACCAACGTCTGCCAGCTCACCGGCCGGTGCAGCGTCAACATGTGCCCGCCGCCCTCTTCGGCGAACCAGAACCAGTGCTGCTCGGGCAGCGCGCCCGTCACGGCCCAGTTCCCAACGTGCACCAGCGCGACGGGCGACTGCGTGGCGTGCGATCTGCTGCGCAGCAGCGCCTGTCGGCCGGTCGCCGTCGGCTCGGCTGGCCAGCCCTGCGCGTGCGGCGCCTCGGCCCAGTGCGCGAACAACCAGCTGTGTCTCATTCAGAACGGCGTGCCGACCTGCGTGACGGTGAACTGACGCGTTTCCGTTCTGCGGGTGAGAGGGGCGGCGCTATGTCTCGGGCATGCCCCCGAGCCACCCCAACGCCGAGCTGATTCGCCGGTTCTACGATGCCTTTGGCAAACGTGACGCCGAGGGCATGGCGGCCTGTTACGCCGACGACGTGCAGTTCGCAGACGCCGCCTTCCCCGACCTGCGCGGGAAGAATGCGGGCGACATGTGGCGCATGCTCTGCGAGTCGGGAAAGGACCTGCAGGTCGAGGCCTCCGAGATCGACGCCGACGACACCACCGGCAAGGCGCGATGGGTCGCCACGTACACGTTCAGCGCGACGGGCCGCAGAGTCGTGAACGACATTCGCGCGCAGTTTCGCTTCAAAGACGGCCGCATCGTCGAGCACCGCGACAGCTTCGACTTCTACCGCTGGGCGAAGCAGGCGCTCGGCACCTCGGGGCTGCTGCTCGGCTGGACCTCGTGGATGCAGAAGCAGGTGCAGGCGCGCGCCGCGAAGGGCCTCGCCGCGTTTCAGAAGAAGCGCGCAGGCGGTTGAAGTTCTGGCGCTGCGGTGCGCAGCTTCGTGCGCAGCGAAATCGACGCTCCCGTACGCCGTGACTTTCGAGCAGTGACCTTTGAAAGGACTCCATCGATGCGTTCGTTGATGTTCGCCGCCGCCATCGCCGTGCTGTCGTCGTCGGGCTGCAAGAGCCGCGAAGAGAAGCTCAAGGACGCGGAGGACGAGGGCAACCTGCTCGTCGCCACGAAGGCCAAGCTCATCAAAGGCGCCGCCGAGGCCGTGAAGAAGGAGGGCAAAGAGGCGGCCCAGACGCTCGCCGAGGGCACGGGCGAGGTGGTGAAGGGCCTCGGCACCGGCATCGAGAAGGGCTTCAAAGAAGTGAAGATCGCCGCGCACGAATCACTCGCGACGCAGGGGCTGACCGCGACCCGCGCGACCCGCGGAGAAGACGGCACGGCCGCGCACACCGTCACCGTCTACATGACGTTCGAGAAGGCGTGGACGGGGGCGGTCGAGCTGCGCGCCTACGACGCCGAGGAGCGTGAGGTGGGCCGCGCGAAGGTCGAGCTCACCGAGAAGGAGTCGAACGCGCACTACGTCGACTTCGTGTTCGACCCGCGCACGCCGCTGCTCACTGCCGGCAAGTTCGACCTGCGCGCGACGCCGAAGAGCTGAGCGTTCATTCAGATGGGCCCCGGCCGCTGAAGGGCCTTCTCGGCCGTCACTGCCGACCGCGGCACCGACTGCACCACCGAGCCCTCGTCGGCGACGAGGCTCTTGAGCGCTGGAGCGCCGGTCACCACGACCCGGCTCGACCGTGTGGCGCTGCCCTTGAGCGCTTCGGTGGCCTGCACCTTCACCGTCGACAGCTCGGTGGCCTGCACCAGCGCGACCCGGGCGACGAGCTCCGAGAGCGAGACCGTGCCCACGTCTGCGGCGCGCACGTCGACCAACCGAACCGTGCCTGCTGCATCGACCGTCGCCGCACGGTTCACGTTCACCACGAACGAGTCTGCGTCGAGGCCGTTGAGCAGCACGCGGGCCGAACCTTCGGCGTCGACCGTGAGCCGCCCGCCGCGCATGGCGTTGGCCGTCACCACCGCGCGATCGGCCGCTGCGACCGACACGAGCGACGGCGTGGTGATGGTGATGGAGAGCGGCTGTGACGGCGCGGTGGCCGTCGCGTCGAGCGTGAGGGTGCGGTTCGTGACGTCTCGTTGCAGCGCCGCGACGACGTTCGAGTCACCTTCGACGCGCAGCTCGGGCTCGAAGGCAGGCCCGACCAGCACCTGCACGCTCATCGGCCCCGAGACCACCAGCCGGTTCACCTGCTCGATGGGCCAGCGCTTCGTCGTGGCGACGCCGTCACCCGCGAGGGGCTCTGAGCCACGACAACCACTGACGACGAGGAGCAGGACGAGGGGCAGACGCATGAGTCACTTCGTGAAGTTCGGGCCACCCTCTTCGTTGCCGGAAGTCTCCGAATCGATCACACGAAGCGGCCTTTGAGCACGTACGCCTCGGCGCCCGAGAGCGTGAACTGCTCACCTGCGCGCACCTGGCGGTGCTCCACGACCTCTCCGGTCAGCGGGTGAATCACGTCGAACTCGACGTTGCGGCGGGGCTCCATGGTGACGCTGCCCTTGATGCCCATCGGGTAGACGAAGAACGCGTCGCCGTTGACGGCTCCGTACGCACGCACCGCACCCGTCGCGCCCGGCAGGTCGGGCCACATCTTGTCGGCCTGCAGGGTTCCGCGGTCGTCCTTCGCGTAGACCTTGAACGGCGAGTCGGCCCAGTGCGCGTTCTTGTGCGACCAGCTCGCGAGGTCGGCCGGCAGGTACGTCTTCATGGCCTTGAACGCGCCGAGGCCGGCCATGTCGGCGAACGCCTCGTCGCCGCGAACGCCAGCGCGCGTGTGGAAGACGTAGCCGGGCAGGCCCGAGAGGTGCGAGACGATGGCGCCGCTGACGAGCTTGAGCGGGTCGTTCTCGGAGGCGACGGAAGCGCCCGGGCCGATGGGCTCGTTGTTCGTCGCCACGCGCGGCACGCCGTTGGCGCCGCCGAGGTACTGCCACTCCCACGGTTGGCGCACGGGCCGCCAGCTGCCTTCGGTCTTCGAGGTGTCGCGATCGAAGTGGTAGGTCGCGAGGTCGGCCACGCCGCCCGCGTAGATCTTCTCGACGTCGGCCGGCGTTCCGCCATCAGGAGCGCTCGCCGCCACCAGCACGTCGGTGCGGTCGTTCATGTACTTCGTGAGACGCTTGAGCTGCTCGGCGCCAGCGTCGCCTGCGAAGCCGTTCTGCCAGGCCTCGTTGGCGATCTCGAAGTGCATGATCTTCTCTTCACGGCCGCGCGAGACGTCGAGGAACGTGTCGACGAGGCCGAAGCGGTCACGCTCGTTGGGAAGGTTCTTCTGCCCGTCGCCGATGAGCGTCCACTCCATGCGCAGACCGAACGTGTCGTAGGCGAGGTCGGTGAGCCCGGCGACGGCCTCCTTGTAGCCAGGCGCCTTCCAGTCGATCTCCCGGCCATCCCAATAGTCGGGGTTGTTCACGTCGCCGACGACGCCGAGCGCGCGGATGTAGTCGACGCCGTTTGCCTTCAGCTCGGCCAGCGTGCGCTCGAGTCGCGGCCGGTCGTTCTGGTACTGCCAGAGCGCGCTCATGTACGTCGCGCCGAGCGCGTTGAACCTGCCCTGGTCGTCGGCGAACGAGTTGCCGTCGAGACGGACCTTGCCAGTGCGCTTCGTGATGGCAGGGCCGGGCTCGACCGGCGGCACCGTTGGCGTCGTGGTGAGCGCCTTGAACTCGTCGCTCGCGCGAATGCCCTCACGAACCTGCTCGAGTGACGCGCCACCGTTGAGCAGTTGCGCACTCGAGTGCGCGAGGCCCGACGGGTCGATGCTGCGGCGCAGCGCTTCGCCGTAGACGTCTTTGAGGGCCTGCGTGGTGTCGGCGAGTTGACGCTCGGTGACGGCGTTGCGGCTGCGGCCGGCACGCGCGTCGGGGCCGGGAGCGAGACCGGGGTTCTTCTCGCGCCACTCCGGTGACTGCCGCACCGAGGCGCGCACCTGCTCGAGCGACCAGCCCTCGTTGAGGAAACGTGAGCCGTACGCGGCGACCCCGGCGACGTCGACGTTCGCGCCGAGCAGCGGCCGCTTCAGCTCTTCGCGGTAGACCTGATCGGCGCCTTCGAGAAAGTGCTGGTACGCGTCGGCGTCGGGAATCGCCGGGCGACCGATGCTCGCTGCCCGCGCTCGTCGCAGCTCGTCGATGCTCAGCTGGGCGGGAGCCGGCGTCAGCGTCGGTCGTGCCGGCCTCGGGTCGAAGACGTCACGAATGACGGGCGCCACCACGGGCTTCGGCGCGGGCTTGAGTTCGTTGCGGACCTGCTGGGTGACGCGGTTCAGGATCTTCGAGAGTGCGCTCATGCCGCGGCGCCAGTGCACGCGTGATGCCTCGAGTGCACCGCGGCACAACGTCGTGATGTCAGGTGACGCAAGCCGCGAAGTGAGGGGAACGGTCCTTTCGGGTGGTGCATGCACGAGGTGTCCACCTCGGCGTCAACCCGCTTCACGTTCACCCGTCGCAGTCGAGGTGTGCACGGCGCATCACACGTTGGGTTCGCTGCGTCGAGAAACCTGCGCGTCGTCGTGGCGGCCGTGTGTGCCTGCTCAGCGAAGAGCACACCCCGGCGGAGTCGCGATGCTCCGAGTGGGCAGTCAGGTCGCTTTGCAGTCGGCGCGTTCACCGAGCGCAGCGCCGCGAACGAGCGATCGGGCACGACCGTTGCTCTGCGTCAACGCGTCCTCCCGCCGGAGCCGCGCATGCACCGACTCACCGCCACGCTCGTTGTGCTGATGCCGTTGCTCGCCGTCGCCCAGACGCTCGAGACGAACCGCTGCGCGGTGAAGCTGGCCGTCACCCTCACGGGGCGCAGCCCTTCGACGGCGTTGCTGACGAGCCCCAACCCACAATCGCAGGTCGACGCGCTCTTGACCGACGCGGCCTTCGTCGAGCGCTTCGCTCGCTTCGTGAACGCGCGCTTCAACGACGAGCCCGGCGCGACGTCGGTCGAAGACGCCGCGTACCACCTCTCGAAGCACGTGCTGACGAACCGGCTGCCCTGGAGCGACCTTTTCCTCGGCTCCTTCCGCGTCGACACCGTCAACAACGCCGTCGCGGTGGTGCCCGACGGCAACGGCCTCGGCTACCTGCGCTCGCCCGCCTGGCTGCGGCGCTACGCTGGCAACGAAGAGCAGGGCATCAAGCTGAGCACCGCGTACCGCCTGTTGAACAACATCACCGGGGTGACGCTGACGGCGGCGGTGGTGGTGCCCGGGCTCGACGTGAGCGTGCAGGGGCGCCGCAACGCCGCCTGCTCGGGCTGTCACTTCGACTCGTGGTTCGCGCTCGACAAGCTCGCCTCGGTGTTGACGAAGCGCGTGGGCGCCGGCGACACGATGCGCTTCGAGGCGCCCACCGCCGGCCCGCAGCAGCTGCTGAACGGCCAGACGATCGCCGACGACAGGGGCCTCGTGACCGCGCTCGTGAACAGCACCGAGTTCGAGTTCAACGCCTGCCGCCTCGCCTTCGGCTTCGTCCACGGCCGCAAGGAGCTCGCGTGCGAAGGCCCGCTCTTCGATCGCTGTGTCGATGCCTTCCGCGCCCAGCGCACCATGCAGTCGGCCATCGCCACGCTCACGAAGGACCCGTCGTTCTGCCGCTGAGAGACCTCGCCATGAACCGAACGCTCCTGCTCCCGCTCGTCGTGCTCGCCGGCTGTGAAGGCGCCTTCAACCCGAAAGACGCCGTCGTGAAGGTCGTCGACACCGACGTCATCGAGACCGATCGGCCCACCGTTCAGCCCGAGGGCCCCGGGCCGGCCGCGCCCGCGCCTTCCTGTGACGTGGGCCGTCAGTACGTCGGCTTCGGTGGCGCCGATCTCGCGGGCGATCGCGTGCCCGGCGAGATCGGAGAAGAGGCCCGCCGCCCGAAGCCCTTCTCGGCGTTGTCGACCGAGTTCACGAGGGTGCTGGGCAACACGCCGGCGCTGCTCGCCTCGTCGGAGTCGACCTTCGGCAGCATTCCCGCGCGCTGGCACACCGAGCCGACGTTGAGCGCCGTCTCGGTCTACACGGTCTTTCGCATCGCCTTTCAGGGCTGCCTCACCCTGACGTCGCAGCCGACCAAGTATGCCACCGCGCCGACCGACACGACCGCGCGCGCCGAGTGCGCCGCCTGGGCCGAGCGCTTCTGGAATCGCAAGGCCCTCGAGCCGGAGCTGACCGCGTGCGTGCAGGTGACGGTGCGTGACGCCGCCGTCGAGACGAGCGCCCGCCGGCGCTGGGCCTCGGGCTGCGCTGCCACGCTGTCTGCCGCCGACTTCCTCACCTTCTGACCGGAGCCCGACATGAACCGTCTCTCTCGTCGTTCGTTGTTCCAGGGCCTCGCCGGGCTGGTGGGCGGCTCGCTCGTGGCGAAGACCGGCCTGCTCCCGTCGACCGCCCACGCCCAGGTGGGTGAGAAGCCGGCGCTGCTCGTGGTGTTCCTCTCGGGCGGGTACAACGCGCTGTTCTCGAGCGCGAACAGCTTCGCCACCGCCGGCACCTTCGGCGTCACGGGCAACAACCAGCGCGACCTCGGCAACGGCCTCGTGGTCGACGCGCCCACGTTCGGCACCCTGCCGGCCTTCGCGCTCTCGCACATGGCGACGGTCGGCGTTCGTCACGGCATCAGCAACCACGGCGCGGCCCAGAACGCGTGCTTCTCCGATGGCAGCCGCTCGTACGCGCTCAAGCTCGCCGCCGCGCTCGGTGGAGACGGCTCCATCAAGTGTGCGCAGCTCGGCACGCGCGGCATGCCCGGCCCTCGCCCCACCGAGAACGGCGTGTCGCTGCAGGTCATCACCGACATGCGCAGCACCATCGAAGCGCTTGGTGGCTCGCTCGACGTCACGCGGCCCGATCGCACCGTCGCCGAGAAGGCGCTCTCGGCTTCGTACACGATGAGCGCGACGACCCTGTTCAACAGCCCGTCGATGACAAAGCAGCTGGGAGAGGGGTACCAGGCCGCCATCGAGACGCTCCAGCAGCCGGTGCGGCAGTTCAACTTCGCCGACCTCGCGACGGCGTACGGCCTGGCCAACGGCGCCACCAGCGTGAACTCGTTCTCGGCGCAGATGGCCGCGGCCGAGCTGATGATCACCGCAGGCACCAACGTCGCCCTCGCCCTCGACGGCGGCTGGGACACGCACGGCGATCGCAGCGGCTCGACGGTGCGCACGATGATGACGCAGCGAATTCTGCCGGGGCTGCGCACCTTCGTCTCGCGCATGGTGAACGCGCCGAACCGCAACGTGGTCGTCGCCATCATGGGTGACTTCGCGCGCAGCCTGCCGGGCTCCGATCACGCCTCGGCGCTGTCGGCGACCGTCATCGGCAAGTACGTGCGCGTGGGCACGACGGGGCGCATGAACGACCGGGTGCAGCTGCCCGCGGGTGCCCCTTCGGCTCCGGGGCTGTGGTCGTACCTGTCGCGCGTGCTGCAGGTGCCGAATCAACCCTTCGGCACGAACCCGCATCAGTCGCTGGTGTTGTGAGGCTGGTGCACGAGCACCCAACCGCGAGCGCGCTGCACTTCGACGAAGCCTGGCTGTGACGCCCAGGCCGGCTCCTCGACCAGCGCCCACTCGCGCCCGACTGCGCCGAGCTGCCGCACGTGAATCGGTACCAGCCGTCGCTCGGCGGCGAGCGCTGACAACGTCGGCCACGGCGTCTCGGCCGCCACGACCTCGAGCTCGGTGCCGGGCGGAATGCCATCGAAGGTGTGCGCGAACTCCGTCGACATCACGCACGCACGCCCACTGAAGAGCTGCGCGACTCCGAGCCACCCCGCCACCAGCCCGGCCACCACGAACAGGCTGAGCGGCACGACGAGCGCCTGCTCCTGCCACCGGGTCACGACGCGCTCGAGCACCGGCCGCAGCGCGACGCCGCTGGTGAGCGCGAGCAGGGGGAAGGCCACGAAGACGTGATGTGCCACCTTGCGGGCGGGAAGCGAGAGGCCCACGACGAGCACGAGCGACGCCAGCGTGACGAGCTTCACCGCGCGTGAGTCGCCTGCGCCCGGCTCGAGGCGGCGACGCAGCCCGGGCACCAGCAGCGGGAAGAAGGCGAGCCCCGGCCAGAACATCTCGAGCAGCTTCTGCAGGGCGAACGAGCGGCCGCCATCGCCATCGGCGCGTGCGCCCGTCACCGAGGCGAGCAGCTGACCGCGCCCGTAGAGCTCGAGCCAGTCGTTCGAGGTGACGACGAACGCCACGACGGGGAGCGTCGCCACCAGCATCACCGCGCTGGGGAGCACGAAGGCGCGCAGCGAGCGATCGACGACGGCTCTCGCCACCACGAACGCACCGGGCGTCATCAGGCCGAAGGGCCCCTTCGTGGCCACCCCCAGCAGCGTTCCCGCGAGCAGCAGCCCGAGCGCGACGCCGTCGAGCCGCTCGCGGGTCAGCGCCGCCAGCACCACCGCCGCGCTCAGCAACAGCGGCACGTCGAGCAGGGTGAGCGACGCGATGAAGAAGAAGTTCTGCGTCAACGCCAGCGTCGTCATCGCGCCCAGGCCCGCCCAGCGCCCCGTGAGGTTCGAAGCCGCGCGACCGACGAGCCACACGGTGCCGCACGACAACGCGAGCTGCAGCACCGGCAGCGCGCGCTCGCCGAACAGCCGAATCACCACCACCATGGGCCAGAGCCCGAACGGCAGATGCTCGAAGAAGCGCGGGTAGGCGGTCGGCAGGTAGCGAAGCGCCGTCCACGACTCGTCGTCCGCCAGGTGGCGCGCCAGAACGCGGTACAGGTTGGCGTCAGAGACGTCGACGTGGCGGTGGAAGCGCGTCGTCGCCCACGCCGCGAAGACGGCCAGGGGCAGCCAGGTGAGCGCACGCGACCACTGCGCAGAACGCGTCGTCATCGGGTGGCACCATGCCCGTCAGCGGGCTCGCCGAAAAGCGAAGCGGGCCGCCGGCACCTGGCCGACGACCCGTTCATCTGCATCCCGTCATTCGAGCCACTCGGTGAGTCGAAGGCGCTGCTCCCGATGCCCCTCGGGGACCTCGGGAGGGGAGCGTGGCTCGAGACGTGCGCCCCGAGCCGGTCCTGACGTCAGCGGCCCGTGTCGTAGCGGGTGAAGCGCGTCGTCGCGATGGGCGCCGACAGGTTGTTCACGTTCGCCACCCGAATGCCCGAGTCGCTGATGGCGTAGACGAAGTCGTCGGCCATCACGCTGCGGCGCACCTGCGGCGTCCAGTAGTACGTCCAGTTCGAGTAGCTCTCGACCTGGTACATGTCGCGCATCGAGATGCCTCCGCGCGGCGTGAAGCCCGTGAGCGGGTCGACGGTGAACACGCGCAGGTCCGAGATGAAGTACGTCCAGTACGCGTCACCCGAGGCGTTGTAGTTCCAGTCGATGAAGGGAATCGCCAGCAGCTTCTTCGCCGGGAAGTAGTTGAACGCCTTGTGCTCGTTCTGCGCCTCGCTGTAGCCGCTCGAGGTGCCGACCAGCTGCGTGAACGTCTGGCGCGGGTTCCGCATGTCGGTGACGTCGAAGATGCTCAGCTGCAGCGCGCGGGTGCGCCAGTCGGGCTGCACGCCGTTCACCGGCTCGGGCACATAGGTGCCGATGGTGAGCAGGTGGTTCGCATCCATCGGGTGCAGGTAGGTCGAGAAGCCGGGAATCTTCAGCTCGGCCAGCTTCGTCGGCTTCGTGGGGTCAGACAGGTCGAAGGTGAAGAGCGGGTCGACCTGGCGGAAGGTGACGACGAAGCCCTTGTCTTCGATGAAGCGCGCCGAGGTGATGCGCTCACCCTTCGCGAGCTCTTCCGTCTGGCCGACGACGTCGAGCGAGCCCGAGTTCTCGGCCAGCACGTTCACGCGGTTGGTGGTCTCCATGCGGCCCCACCAGTTGCCCGGGTTCATCGTGTCGGGCACGCGGAACTGCGTGGTGGTGGCGACGCGGAAGAAGCCCTTCGAGTTCTCGTCCATCGAGAACTGGTCGACGATGTGGCCATCGAC